>NZ_RZOF01000222.1:0-10742 GCF_003998955.1 Mesorhizobium sp. M4B.F.Ca.ET.017.02.2.1
GGTTCCCCCACTCCGTCGCCGCTTCGCGGCGCCACCTCTCCCCCCTCCGGAGGGAGAGGAAAGGAGCCTCCGCGGGGGAGATGGCCGGCAGGCCAGAGGGGGGCGCGAAGGAACGCGGCTTTCGCTAAGTTCCGCCAAGGTGCAGCGTGCGGCTCGCGCCTCGCTCTGACCCCCGCATTACCGCCGGCATCGCCGCGCTAGGCGCCATCGCCTTGCTGATCGGCGGGGCCTTTGCCGGCCTTGTCCTCGAAGGCGCGCATGATTTCTCCGGCGCCGCCTCGGCCTTCGATCCCTATCTGCTGCGCGTCGTGCGCTTCACGCTGTGGCAGGCGCTGTTGTCGACGCTGCTTTCCGTCGTGCCGGCGTTGTTCGTCGCACGCGCGCTTTCCCGGCATCCGCGATTTCGCGGGCGCGGCCTGATCCTGCAGCTCTTCGCCCTGCCGCTGGCGCTGCCGGCGATCGTTGCGGCGCTCGGCATTCTGGCACTCTATGGCAGCGCCGGCTATTTCGCCGGCCTGCTCGGCGGCCGGGATTGGCCGGGCATCTACGGACTGTCCGGCATCCTCGTCGCCCATGTCTTCTTCAACCTGCCCCTGGCCACGCGCCTGTTCCTCGAGGCGCTGGGCACTGTGCCGGCCAATCACTGGCGGTTGGCAAGCCAGCTCGGCATGGGCGTCCGGCCCGCCTTCCGGCTGATCGAGTGGCCGGCGCTGCGGGCGGCGCTGCCCGGCGTCGCCGGGCTGGTGTTCATGCTGTGCATCACCTCCTTCACCATCGTGCTGACGCTCGGCGGCGGGCCGGCCGCCACGACGCTGGAGGTCGCCATCTACCAGGCGCTGCGCTTCGATTTCGATCCGGCGCGGGCGGTGACGCTGACGCTGCTGCAGATCGCGCTGACCTTCGCCGTGGTGCTGGCGCTGACGCGGCTCGGCGCCAACACGGCCGGCGACGCCAACCTGCCGGTGGCGGCGCGCCGCTACCTTTCGGCGAGCCCGGCGGAAACCTTGCTGAACGCGGCCCTGATCGTGCTCGCCCTGCTGTTCGTGGCCGGCCCGATAGCGGCGACGGTCGCGGCAGGCCTCGGCGCCGACCTCGGCCGGCTGGCCGGCGAGGGCGCGGTGCGGCAGGCGACGCTGACCAGCGTGGTGCTGGCCTTCCTGTCGGCGTCGCTCGCGGTGACGATGTCGCTGGCGCTGATCGCGGCGCGCCGGGCGCTGGCCCTGAAACGCCGTTCCGGCCGCAATACATTGCTGGAACATGCAGCGGATACCGGCGCCGGCTTCGTCCTCGTCGTGCCGCCCATCGTCGTCGGCGCCGGCTGGTTCCTGCTCTTGCGCACAGTCAGCGACGTCTTTGCCATTGCCCCGCTGATGGTCGTCGCCGTCAACGCGGTGATGGCGATGCCCTTCGCCATCCGCGCGATCCGCCCTGCCTATGACGCGGCAAGCGAGCGCCACGAGCGGCTCTGCCTGCTGCTCGGCATATTCGGCTGGAACCGGCTCAGCCTGATCGACTGGCCGTCGCTCAGGCGGCCGCTCGCCACCGGCTTCGCCTTCGCCATGGCGCTGTCGCTCGGCGATCTCGGCGTCATCGCGCTGTTCGGCAGCGATTCCGTGCAGACCTTGCCCTATCTTCTCTTGGCGCGCATGGGCAGCTATCGCACCGCCGACGCCGCCGGCCTCGCGCTTTTGCTCGGCCTCGTCTGCCTGGCGCTGGTGCTTGCCGCCGACCGGCTCGGGCGCGGGGAGAGATCATGATGCCGGCGAACGAAAGCAAGGCGAAAGGGGCGACGGTTCGGCTGGAGGACGTGTCATTCGACTATGGCGAAGCGCCGTTCCGTTTCGACGTCGGGTTCGCCGACGCGAAGATCACCGCCATCATGGGGCCGAGCGGTTCGGGAAAGTCGACGCTGCTCAACCTTGTGGCCGGTTTCGAGGCGCCGCGTTCGGGGCGCGTGCTGATCGACGGCAGCGATGTCAGCGCCGCGCCGCCTTCGGCACGGCCGGTCTCGATGGTTTTCCAGGAGAACAATCTGTTCGCGCATCTTTCGGTGGAGCGCAATGTCGGGCTTGGCCGCTCGCCATCGCTTAGCCTCGGCGAGGCCGACCATGCGGCGATTGCCGAGGCGCTGGCGCGTGTCGGCCTTGCCGGCAAGGAGAGGCGGCTGCCGCGCGAGCTTTCCGGCGGCGAGCGGCAGCGGGTTGCGCTGGCCCGCGTGCTGGTGCGCGACCGCCCGGTGCTCTTGCTCGACGAGCCCTTCGCTTCGCTCGGACCGGCGCTGCGCGACGACATGCTCGATCTGCTCGCCAGCGTCCATGCCGAACGGCAGATGACGGTGCTGTTCGTCACGCACCAGCCCGAGGATGCGCGCCGCATCGGCCAGGACATGGTGTTCCTCGACAACCACACGGTCGCCGCGACGGGGACGGCGGCCGATTTCTTCGACGGCTCTGGACCGGACGCCTTCCGGCGCTATGTCGGCATGGACGCGGCCAAAGGGTCGCGCCTCGACGACCGCGGATGAGGCGCTCGGGTTCTGTTCGGTGCAGGCCGTTGCCTCAAAACCACAGTGCATTTTCGGGCGGCATGCATCGCCGCCGGATCATGGCGTGTTGCCCGGAAGCGGACATAATTTACGCTCAAACCGGGTTTGGGTGATGCAGCGTTTGCTTGCCTTGACTGGAGGAGTATGGCTAGGTCCGCCCATACTGGTCCGGCACAGGCCGTGATTTGCCCGCAAAGATTTGGAAAGGAAGCCGATCTGCCGACCGGCAAGCATAGAGTGCTGACGAAACCGCTGGCGCGCCTCCTCGCGTTGGCCGGCCTTGCCGTGGCGCTGGCCAGCTGCCAGATGTTCACGCCGCCGGATGTGCAGGAATCCGGTTTCCAGCCGTCCGACAAGCCGATCACCGTCGACAATGTCGTAGCCAACTCGAAGCTCGCCGAAATGGCGAAGGCGCAGCACCCGCGCATCCTTGCCACCTATGGCGGCGAATATTCCGATCCCAAGCTCGAGCGCATGGTGGCCAAGGTCGTCGGCAGCCTGACGGTGGTGTCGGCCAATCCGACCCAGACCTATCGCATCACCATCCTCAATTCGCCCAACGTCAATGCCTTCGCGCTGCCCGGCGGCTACCTCTATGTCACCCGCGGCCTGCTGGCGCTGGCCAATGATTCGTCCGAGCTCGCCGCCGTCATCGCGCACGAGATGGGCCATGTCACCGCCAATCACGGCCTGCAGCGCCAGCAGCTCGAAGCCGAGGAAGGCTTGGCGACCAAGGTGGTGTCGGACGTGCTGGGCGACAGTCCGACGGCCAAGGCGGCGCTCATCCGCGGCAAGCTGAGGCTCGCCCAGTTCTCGCGCAACCAGGAACTGCAGGCCGACGCCATCGGCATCAAGTCGATCGGCGAGGCGGGTTATGATCCCTATGCCGCCGGCCGCTTCCTGCAGTCGATGTCGGCCTATACCGATTTCCGCTCGATCAGCGGCGCCACCGATGCCAGCCTCGACTTCCTGGCCACGCATCCGAACACGCCGCAGCGCATCGAGCTTGCCCAGCGGCTTGCCCGCAACTTCGGCCCGCCGGGCATCGGCACGCGCGACCGCGACGCCTTCCTCGCCGGCATTGACGGGCTGCTCTACGGCGATACGCCGGAAGAGGGCTATGTGCGCGGCCAGACCTTCCTGCATCCGGGCCTCGGCGTGTCGTTCACGGTGCCCGACGGCTTCGTCATCGACAATTCGGCGGCGGCGGTGACGGCAACCGGCCCCGGCGACATGGCGATCCGCTTCGATGGCGTCTCGATCGACAAGTCGCGGGCGCTGACCGACTATATCCGCAGCGGCTGGGTGGCCGGCCTCGACGAGTCAAGCGTTCGCCAGGAAACCATCAATGGCAACGAGGCGGCCGTGGCGCATGCCGGCGCCGACGGCTGGCAGTTCGACATCGCTGTGATCCGCGCCGGCGGCCAGGTCTACCGGCTGCTGACGGCGGCACCTTCGGCCAGCACCGCGCTGGAGCCGGTGGCGCGCTCGGTCAGCGGCTCGTTCCGCATCCTGAGCGCTGCCGAGAAGGCGGCGCTGAAGCCGCTGCATATCCGCGTCGTCACAGTCCAGGCCGGGCAGACCATGGGCTCGCTCGCCGCGCAGATGGTCGGCGTCGACCGCAAGCTCGACCTGTTCAGGGTGCTCAACGCGCTATCGCCGGGCGCCGCCGTCTCGACCGGCGACAAGGTCAAGATCGTCACCGACAGATAGGCTGGGGCAGACAGAAGTCAGGCGGCGGTCGCCAGGAATTCAGGATTCTGCTCGACCAGCGCGACTTTCAGCTTTTCCATGGCGCGGGCCTCGATCTGACGGACGCGCTCCTTGGAGATGCCGAGCGCCTCGCCGAGCGCTTCCAGCGTCGCGCCCTCGTCGGTCAGCCGGCGCTCCTCGATGATCCTCAGCTCGCGCGCGTTGAGTGCGCCGAGCGCCGCCTTCAGCCACAGCGAGCGGCGTTCGATGTCGATCGTGTCGCCGACGACCTCGTCGGGCAGCGGATCGTCCGAAATCAGGAAATCCATGCGCTCGGCCGGACCGGAATCATCGCCAAGCGGCGCATTGAGCGAGCTGTCCGGAGCCGACAGGCGCGAATCCATCATCGCCACGTCGGCTTCCGGCACGCCGAGTGCCGCCGACACCTCGCGATAGAGCGAGGCGTTGGAAATCGGCTCGGCGCCGTTCGCCAGCCGGGCGCGCAAACGCCTGAGATTGAAGAACAGCGCCTTCTGCGCCGAGCTGGTGCCGCCGCGCACGATCGACCAGTTGCGCAGGATGTAGTCCTGCATCGAGGCGCGAATCCACCAGGTGGCATAGGTCGAGAAGCGCACTTCGCGTTCCGGCTCGAAACGGGCGGCTGCTTCCAGCAGGCCGACATGGCCCTCCTGGATCAGGTCGCCGAGCGGCAGGCCGTAGTGGCGGAACCGCGAGGCCATGGAGATGACCAGGCGCATATGGGCGACCGTGATGCGGTGCAGCGCGTGCTGGTCGTTGTCCTCCTTCCAGCGCAACGCCAGAAGATGCTCCTCCTCGCGCTCGAGATAAGGAGCCTTCATCGCCGCGCGGACCATGGTCCGTCCTGCCGTGTCGTCGATCATGCCGCGCTCCATTTTCCGATATCGCGGACATTCCGGTGTCCGGATACCATCCCTGGCGTCAGCGGCGGTTGAAATGGCGGCGCCGCGCCCTACAAAGCCAAGAACGTGCCATGCCGGGGAATGTTCCGCAGCGACGGCCGGGCGGCTTTGCGTTGTCTCGGACGACTCTAAACAGCAGGGAGCCTGCTTGCGGATCGGTTCTCGCATACGCTTGAGCATGTCATTCCTGGAATGCCAGATTTTTGAAATCTGGTTCCTTATTTTGCTCAGCCCTATCTGTCAGTTTCCGGCTCTCACAGACGCGCCGGGGCACCGGCCAAAAACGGGATCACAGAAAAATGAAATGGCTTAAGTCGCTCATCATCGCCGGGACGCTGCAGGCCCTGGCGGTCACCGCCGGCCATGCCGGCGCCAATCTCGACCAGATCAAGCAGGCCGGCGTCCTCAAGGTCGGCACGGAAGGCACCTACGCGCCCTTCACCTATCATGACACGTCCGGCGCGCTGGTCGGCTTCGACGTCGAGATCGCCAAGGCGATCGCCGACAAGCTCGGCGTCAAGGTCGAGTTCCTCGAAGGCAAATGGGACGGGCTGATCGCGGGCCTCGACGCCAACCGCTACGACGCCGTCATCAACGAGGTCGGCATCACCGACGCGCGCAAGGCCAAGTACGACTTCTCCGATCCCTACATCGCCTCCAAGGCGGTGCTGATCGTGCGCGGCGACAACACCGACATCAAGACCTTCGCCGATCTCAAGGGCAAGAAGTCGGCGCAGTCGCTGACCTCCAATTTCGGCAAGCTGGCCGAGACCAACGGCGCCGAACTGGTCGGCACCGACGGCTTCGACCAGTCGATCCAGCTTCTGCTCACCGGCCGCGCCGACGCCACCATCAACGACAGCCTCTCCTTCCTCGATTTCAAGAAGCACAAGCCCGACGCCAATGTGAAGATCGCCGCGCAGGAAGAGAATGCCGACTATTCCGGCGTCATCGTGCGCAAGGGCGATCCGGAACTGGTCGCCGCGATCAACAAGGCGCTGGCCGACATCAAGGCGGACGGCACCTACAAGAAGATCGCCGACACCTATTTCGGCCAGGACGTTTCGCAGTAAGCCAGGCCGTCTTGCACTTCGATCCCGGCGGGCCGTCTTTGACGGCCCGCCGGTTTTCGCGTGATATGCACCGCGCAGCCCCTCGCCGGAGCCACCCGCCGCGACGCCGGAGGTGACGGACGGTTATCCAGGCTGCACCTCAAGGAGAGGGCCCCGTGCCGCACTGGCTGCAATTGATGCTGGAATCGCTGCCGACGCTGTTGTGGGCGGCGCTGATCTTCACCGTGCCGCTGACGCTTTTGTCGTTCGCCTTCGGGCTCGTCGCCGGGCTGGCCACGGCGCTGCTCAGGCTGTTCGGCCCCAAGCCCCTGGCGGCCGTGGCCCGCTTCTATGTCTGGATCTTCCGTGGAACGCCGCTCCTGGTGCAGCTCTTCCTGATCTTCTACGGCCTGCCCTCGGTCGGCATCCTTCTCGACGCCTTTCCCGCGGCGCTGATCGGCTTCACGCTCAACATCGGCGCCTATACGTCGGAGATCATCCGCGCCGTCATCGGCTCGGTGCCGAAAGGGCAGTGGGAGGCGTCCTATTCGATCGGCATGACCTGGAGCCGGGCGATGCGGCGCACGATCCTGCCGCAAGCAGGCCGCGTCGCCGTGCCGCCGCTGTCCAACACCTTCATCTCGCTGGTCAAGGATACATCGCTGGCCGCAGCCATCACCGTGCCGGAGATGTTCCAGGCGGCGCAGCGCATCGTCGCCACCACCTACGAGCCGCTGATCCTCTATATCGAGGCGGCGGCGCTCTATCTGGTGATGAGCTCCGTGCTGTCGGCGCTGCAGGCGCGGCTGGAGGTGCGTCTCAACCGCTACGGCGGCTTCCTGGAGGCGAACGCATGATCGGCCTCGACAAGATCGAGAAGCGGTTCGGCGACAACCTCGTGCTGAAGGGGGTCACCGTCAGCATCGAGGAAGGCAGCGTGACCGCGCTGGTCGGCCCGTCCGGCGGCGGCAAAAGCACGCTCCTGCGCTGCATCAACCTGCTGGAGATTCCGACCTCCGGCACGGTGCGGATCGGCGAGGAGACGCTGGAATTCCGCCCGGGCATCAAGGTGCACGCTAGGGACATCCAGCGCATTCGACTGCAGACCGGCATGGTGTTCCAGAACTTCCAGCTGTTCCCGCATCGCACCGCGATCGAGAACGTCATGGAGGGGCTGGTGACGGTGCTGAGATGGCCGGAGGCGAGGGCGCGCGAGCACGCGCTGGCGCTGCTGGAGAAGGTCGGCATGGCGCACAAGGCCGATGCCTGGCCGGCGACGCTGTCGGGCGGACAGCAGCAGCGCGTGGCGATCGCCCGCGCGCTGGCGCCGTCGCCGAAGGTGCTGCTCTGCGACGAGCCGACCTCGGCGCTCGACCCGGAGCTGGCGCAGGAAGTGGTCGAGGTGCTCGGGCAGCTCGCCCGGGAGGGCACGACCATGGTGATGGCCACGCACGATCTGAGGCTCGCCTCCAAGATCGCGCAGGAGGTGGTGTTCCTCGATGCCGGCGTCGTCGTCGAGAAAGGCCCGGCCTCGGTCGTGTTCGACAGGCCGGAGCGCGAGCGGACGAAACGCTTCATCGCCTCGCTGCGGCAGGAGGAGGCTCAGAAGGGTAGCTGAGCCCCTACCTCCCCCTTGTGGGGAGGTCGACCGAAGGTCCGGGTGGGGGTCGGTGCCGCACCCCCGCCCCGCTGCTTCGCAGCGACCCTCCCCACAAGGGGGAGGGTAAAGTCCCAGCAACAAAAAACCCGGCGCGAGGCCGGGTTTTTCGTTTTCTTGAGCGAAAAGCTCAGGCAGCTTCTTCCTGCTCGGCTTCCTCGTTGTCGGCCTTGGCGCCACGCTTCGGGCCCTTGTTGAGGTTGACCTCGATGAGGCGAACCGCCTCGGTCTCCGACATGCGGTTGACGGCGGCGATCTCGCGGGCCATGCGGTCGAGCGCGGCCTCGTAAAGCTGGCGCTCGGAATAGGACTGCTCCGGCTGGTTGTCGGCGCGGTAGAGGTCGCGCACGACTTCCGAGATCGAGATCAGGTCGCCCGAGTTGATCTTGGCATCATACTCCTGGGCGCGGCGCGACCACATGGTGCGCTTGATGCGGGCGCGACCCTGCACGACCTTCAGCGCGCGGTCGACATAGTCCTCTTCCGACAGCTTGCGCATGCCGATGGAGGTCGCCTTGGCGACCGGCACCTTGAGACGCATCTTGTCCTTCTGGAAGTCGATGACGAACAGTTCCAGCTTGTGGCCGGCGACTTCCTGCTCGTCGATCGAGACGATCTGGCCAACGCCGTGCGCCGGGTAGACGATGAATTCGCCGGTCTTGAAACCGTGACGTGCTGCGCTGGACTTCTTCTGCGGGGTGATCGTTGCCATTACGCCCTGAACTCCTTGTTGTAGCGCCGGCATGGCGGCGCCGGCTGAAACTCGCGCGATCGGGGTCACCGACCGTTAGCCGCACAACAGATGAACCCATCCGGAAAAACCGGGGCCAGCCAACCGCACAATTGCGACCGCCTGCCCCAGATCGCTCTGGTCCGGATTGTGAAGTTCACCTTTCAGTGATTTGGGGCGTCTGCGCCATAAATCGACGTTGTGTCACCGGCATGTTTGGCTGATGTAGCACAAAAAGTCGGAAGAATCAAGGTTTTGCTGCATTCGCGAAGGCCGTGCGCCATCCCTGCCTGTCAAGACAGTTCCTGTTTCGCACCTGTTACGCAGCGTCATGCCGGCCGAACCGGCCGTGTCGCTTTTGATTTGCGCATGATCCTTTCCGAAAATCGAAAGCGATTTTCGGGGTCATGCGCTAGTCGCCTTCGCCGGGCTCGGCCGAGAAATATTTCTCGAATTTGCCAGCCTCGCCATCGAAGGTCTTGGCGTCGGCCGGCGGCTCTTTCTTGGCGGTGATGTTCGGCCACTTCTCGGCATATTCGGTGTTGACCTGCAGCCACTTCTCGAGCCCCGGCTCGGTGTCGGGCTTGATCGCGTCGGCCGGGCATTCCGGTTCGCAGACGCCGCAGTCGATACACTCGTCGGGGTGGATGACGAGCATGTTCTCGCCTTCGTAGAAACAGTCGACCGGACAGACCTCAATGCAGTCCATGTATTTGCATTTTATGCAATTGTCGGTCACGACATAGGTCATCGCAGGCTCCGGGACGTCCCGTTTTTGCTGGGCTTTTTGGTGAGGTAACGCCTTTGCCGGCCGCTGGCAAGGGCGGCCGTCCCCAGCGCTGCCGGCGTGCCCGGAAAGGATTTTCCAGACGGCCCGCCGGACAAGGCCGGTCTTGTCTCAATCCTCTCTCAATCCTCGCCGAGCAGCCGGTCGGTTTCCCGCCGCTCTTTCTTGGTCGGGCGACCGCTGCCGGCTTCGCGCAGCGCCGGAATGGCGTCCGGAACCGCCTCGCCCTTCGGCGTGGGCTGTGGCGACATATCCTCATAGAGCAGGCGGGCCTCCTCGGCGGGGCCGCGCCTGGCGCCGGCGCCGAGCACCTTCCAGACCAGAATGCGTCGGTCCAGAGTGAGGGTCAGGACGTCGCCGGGGCGGACAATGTCGGAGGCCTGCGCTGCTTTGTCGCTGTTGATGCGCACGCGGCCAGCGACCACGAGCTTAGCCGCCAGCGAGCGCGATTTTACAGCGCGCGAGAAGAACAGCCATTTGTCGATGCGCTGGCGGGCATCGGTGACCATCGTAACCGCAGGCTACTTCTTCAGCTGGTCGCGCAAGGCGGCGAGCTTGGCAAAGGGCGAGTCCGGATCGAAGCGCGCCGGCCGCTCCTCGCGCGGCTTGGCCTGGAAGGCAGGCTTGCCGGCTTGCCCGCCGCCCTTGCCGTCCTGCCGGCCGCCTTTCCAGTCGGGCCTGCCGTCGCGGCGATCCGGACGTTCGCCTTGCGGCCTGCCCTCGCGGCGCTCGCCAGCCTCGCCTTGCGGTCTCGGCTTGAACTTGGAGCGGTCGAAGCGAGGCTTGCCGTCGCGCTGATCGCGGCGTCCTTCCTGGGCTCCGCCAGGCTGCCCGCCGGCGGCGTCAGCCTGGCCCTCGCGCGCGGCCTGGCCGTTGCGCGGGCGATTGTCCCTGCGGTTGTCGTGGCGATGGCGCGGGCGCTGGTCGAAGCGGCCCTGCCGCCATAGAAGGATGGGTTTCGGCTCCTCGGCCTCGGCGGCCGCCTCGCTGGTGGTGGCTTCCGGCGTCGCGGCAAGCTCGGCGGACACCGCTTCCGCCGCGGGTGACTCCGCGGCCACCGGCTCTGCGGCGACGGCGTCAACTTCGGCTTCTGCCTGCGGCTCTGCCGGAGCAGTATCCGCAGGCTGCTCGGCGACGGCTTCCGCGGCGAGCGGGGCCTCGTCAGGGGCCTCTTCCGAGACCGGCTCGGCAACCATCTCGGTGACGGGTTCGGCCGAAACCTCAACCGGGGCATCTGACGCCACAGCGGCATCCGGGCCAGGTTCGGAACCCTCGGCCGGTGTTTCGACGCCGGCGTCTGCCGAAGCCGGCGTCGAAACACCGGCCGAGGGTTCCGAA
>NZ_RZOF01000223.1:0-10723 GCF_003998955.1 Mesorhizobium sp. M4B.F.Ca.ET.017.02.2.1
GTATAGTAGGGGTGCGTGATCCCGGCCGTGGTCAGGATATGGTAGGGCAGGAAGGCGGGGCTGACGGCGCCCATCTCCTCGGCCGGGCCGGTGCGGTTGGACCAGATGATCAGAGGCGTCTGGTGGTGCTCGAGTGCCGCTTCGGGCGAGGGCTCCTTGCGCGGCGCGACATTGTCCTTGAGGAAGCCGGTCTCGACATAGACCGGCCCGAGCGGCGGCAGATGATCGCCGAAGAAGGCGATCACCGTCGGCCGCTGGCGCTTCTTGGCCCATTCGACCAGCCGTTCCAGGCCGCGGTCTGCGTCGGCTGAGCCTTGTGCATAGCTCAGCAGCGATTCACGCGCCCAGGAACTGATCGGCGCCGCGACCTTGTGGGACGGATTGTAGTAGCGGTACGGCTCGTAGGGCCCGTGGTTCTGCAGGCTGACGGCGAACAGGAAGACCGGGTCCTCGCTTGCGTCCGCCTCGCGGATGATCTCGTCGGTCATCGCCGCGTCGGAGGCCAGTGGCCCGCGCTTCTGCATCGGCGGCAGCGTCTCCTCCGAGCGGAAGTCGTTGAAGCCGAAATCGGCATAGACGGCGCCGCGGTTCCAGAACCAGTTGGTGCCGGGATGGATGGCGCGCGCCCTGTAGCCCTCGCTCTTCAGGAAGGTCGCCAGCGACGGCGTCGGCGTGCGCACATACTGCTGGTAGGGGATGGAGCCGGCCGGCAGGAAGGCGTTGGAGAAGCCGGTCAGCGCCTCGAATTCGATATTGGCGGTCATGCCGCCGAATTCCGGCGAGAACATATAGCCGGAGCGCAGCGCCCGCACATTGGGGATCGGGTCCGGCGTGATGGTGACGCCGGGCAGCTTGGTCGGATCCCAGAAGGATTCGCTCATGACGACGATGATGTCGGGCTTCTCGTCCGGCACCGAGGCCGTCACGTCAGGTCTCGCGATCGCCGCGATCGCCTTGTCGGAATAGCCGGCCGGCGCCGAGACATGGGCCATCGGCACGTTGAGCGCGAAAGCAAGCGCAAAGCCGTTGGAGGCGTAGTTCTCCTTCTGGTCCCACATGATCGGGATGATCTGCAGCCGGTCGCGGGTCCACGAGAAGGTGGCGTAGTCCATGATCGACACGAAGAAGGCAAGCAGCGGCACCGTCAGCGTCAGCCGCGCCAGCCGACCCTTGCGGCTGAGGATCGGCACCTTCCGGCGCCACAGGCGCCAGCCATAGACGAGCAGCGACAGGCCGGCCACGATGGCGATGGCGATGGCGACGGCGGTCAGCGGCCGCTCGCGCACCAGAAGCGGCATCAGCGCCATGATCTGGCGGGAGTAGAGGAAATCGGTCGGGTAGAGCGGATCGCCGAGATAGTGCGACTTCTGGTGGCCGACAAAGGCCAGCGCAAGGGTCAGCGGCGCCACGATCATCAGGCTCTGGTGGCTGCGGCCGAGCACGGCGTCCAGCCCGATCAGCACCAGCGCGAAGACGATGATGGTGGTCCAGCCCGGCTTGAAGGGCTGCAGGAAGAAGTCGACGGTGCCGGAAAAATCGCCGCGCACGATCCATTCGATGGCGAACACCAGTATGGCGGAGGCGAGCAGGGTAACGAGGCCGTAGCGGACGATCGGCCATCTCCGCCCCGGCAGATAGCCGGTGGATGGATCGTCTTCCAAGAACTGCGGCGCCACCTTGCCGGCGCCTTTCCTGATCCGTGCCACTTCGATATTCCCCGGCCCACGCTGCGCGCCAATCCGATCGGCGTCATTGAATTGTCATTGAACTGTCACGCAAAGCTAGCGCCTGTGGCGAAAATAAGAAGAGCCAGCAAACGAATCGTGAGCGGTTTTCATCATCAGTGATCGCCAAAAAGCCTTTTGGAACAGGCACTCGGGTGGTGATTTCGCGCCCGGACAGGGTGGCGCGGGCTTGACTTGCCCGTCCGCCTTGCGCCACAGGCAGGTAAAATCAGCCATTGGAGAGCCTCGATATGGCCGTCGCATTCACCTTTCCGGGACAGGGCAGCCAGGCCGTCGGCATGGGCAAGGACCTGGCGGACGCCTTTCCCGAGGCGCGCAGAGTGTTCGAGGAAGTGGACGACGCTCTCGGCGAGAAACTGTCGAAGCTGATCTGGGAAGGGCCGGAAGAGACGCTGACGCTGACCGCCAACGCCCAGCCGGCGCTGATGGCAGTGTCGCTGGCGGCGATCCGCGCGCTGGAAGCGCGCGGATTTTCGCTGAAGGACAAGGTCGCTTACGTGGCGGGGCATTCGCTGGGCGAATATTCGGCGCTTGCCGCCGCCGGCTTCGTTTCGGTGGCGGACGCCGCGCGCCTGCTGCGCGTGCGCGGCAATGCCATGCAGGCGGCGGTGCCGGCGGGCGAGGGCGCCATGGCGGCAATCATCGGGCTCGAGCAGGCCGATGTCGAGGCAGCCTGCGCCGAGGCTGCAAAAGGCTCCATCTGCCAGGTTGCCAATGACAATGGCGGCGGCCAGCTGGTGATCTCCGGCGCCAAGTCGGCGGTCGAGCTGGCGGCAAAGCTGTGCACGGAAAAGGGCGCCAAGCGGGCGCTGATGCTGCAGGTCTCCGCCCCCTTCCATTCGGCGCTGATGCAGCCTGCCGCCGAAATCATGCGCGAGGCGCTGGCCGGCGTGGCAAAGAATTCGCCGGTGGTTCCCGTCGTCTCCAACGTCACGGTCACCCCGACCAGCGATCCCGACGAGATCGCCCGGCGCCTGGTCGCGCAGGTGACGGGCCGCGTGCGCTGGCGCGAGACGGTGGAGTGGTTCGCCGCCAACGGAGTTGCCACGCTCTACGAAGTCGGTGCCGGCAAGGTGCTGTCGGGCCTGGCGCGGCGGATCAACCGCGACGTTGCCACCGGCGCCGTCGGCACGGCAGCCGATGTCGAGGCGGCGCTGGCCGCGCTCGCATAATCCACTGGCGATTTGAACGCACCCGTGTGAAGGGTGCTCTCTGAGATCAGGAGACCAACATGTTCGAACTGACCGGCCGCAAGGCGCTCGTCACCGGCGCATCGGGTGGCATCGGCGAGGCGATCGCCCGCGTGCTGCACAGCCAGGGCGCCATCGTCGGCCTGCACGGCACCCGCCTCGAGAAGCTCGAGGCGCTGGCCGCCGAACTCGGCGACCGCGTGAAACTATTCCCGGCCAACCTGTCCGACCGCGACGAGGTCAAGGCGCTCGGCCAGAAGGCGGAAGCCGATCTCGAAGGCGTCGACATCCTCGTCAACAATGCCGGCATCACCAAGGACGGCCTGTTCGTGCGCATGTCGGATGCCGATTGGGACAGCGTGCTGGAGGTCAACCTCACCGCCGTGTTCCGGCTGACGCGCGAGCTGACCCATCCGATGATGCGCCGCCGCCATGGCCGCATCATCAACATCACCTCGGTGGTCGGCGTCACCGGCAATCCCGGCCAGACCAATTACTGCGCCTCCAAGGCCGGCATGATCGGCTTTTCCAAGTCGCTGGCGCAGGAGATCGCCACCCGCAACATCACCGTCAACTGCGTCGCCCCGGGCTTCATCGAATCGGCCATGACCGACAAGCTCAACGACAAGCAGAAAGAGACGATCATGGCGGCGATCCCGACCCGGCGCATGGGCACCAGCGCCGAAGTCGCCTCCGCGGTCGCCTATCTCGCCTCCAACGAAGCGGCCTATGTCACCGGCCAGACCATTCATGTGAATGGCGGCATGGCGATGATCTGAGCAGCCTTGTTCCGACTATGGTCCGGCGGTTGTGAAAAGCGCCATTTCGGCTTGGACCTCCCGCATTTTTCGTGTAATGCGGCCGGCAACCCGGCGGTTCGGGCAAAAACCGGTCCTGTGGCGTTGCGTTACCCGCAAGACCATATTTCAGCTTGATTAGCGGCATTCCGCCCGCTAACGAAGACAACTCAACATAAGACGAGGATGCCCCAAATGAGTGACACCGCAGAGCGCGTCAAGAAGATCGTCATCGAGCACCTGGGCGTCGATGCCGACAAGGTGACGGAGCAGGCGAGCTTCATCGACGATCTGGGCGCTGACAGCCTCGACACGGTCGAACTCGTCATGGCGTTCGAAGAAGAATTCGGCGTCGAGATTCCGGACGATGCCGCCGAGACCATCCTGACCGTCGGCGACGCGGTGAAGTACATCGACAAGGCCTCGGCCTGAGGCTTTTCGCGGGCATCACCGGGGAGGACCTGCGATGAGGCGTGTCGTCGTCACGGGCCTTGGCCTGGTTTCGCCGTTTGGCATGGGCTTCGAGCACAGCTGGAAGGAACTGCTGACCGGCCGCAGCGCAGCCAAGCGCGTCACCGAGTTCGAAGTGGAGGATCTTGCCTGCAAGATCGCCCACGTCATTCCGCGCGGTGACGGCTCCAACGGCACGCTCAATCCCGAAGCCGTGCTCGAGCCGAAGGAACTGCGCAAGATTGGCGACTTCATCCTGTACGGGATCGCGGCCGCCGACGAGGCGCTGAAGGATTCCGGCTGGCAGCCGGGCACCGAGGAGGAGCGCTGCGCCACCGGCGTCATGATCGGTTCCGGCATCGGCGGGCTCGAGGGCATCGCCGAGAATGCGCTGATCCTGCACGAGCGCGGGCCTCGCCGTATCAGCCCGTTCTTCATCCCCGGCAACATCATCAACCTGGTCTCCGGGCAGGTGTCGATCCGGCACGGGCTGAAAGGCCCGAACCACGCCGTCGTCACCGCTTGCTCGACCGGCGCGCACGCTATCGGCGATGCCGCCCGCCTGATCATCTTCGGCGATGCCGACGTGATGCTGGCAGGCGGTGCCGAGGCCCCGGTGACCCGGCTTTCGCTGGCCGGCTTCGCCGCCTGCCGCGCGCTGTCGACCGAGCGCAACGAGACGCCGCAAAAGGCTTCCCGTCCCTATGACCGCGACCGCGACGGCTTCGTCATGGGCGAGGGCGCCGGCGTCGTCGTGCTTGAGGAGCTCGAACACGCCAAGGCGCGCGGCGCCAAAATCTATGCCGAGGTCACCGGATACGGGCTCACCGGCGATGCCTACCACATCACCGCGCCGGCCGAGGATGGCGACGGCGCCTTCCGCTGCATGACGGCGGCGCTGAAGCGGGCGAAGCTTTCGCCCGCCGACGTCGACTACATCAACGCCCATGGCACGTCGACCATGGCCGACACGATCGAGCTTGGCGCCGTCGAGCGCCTTGTCGGCAATGCCGCCTCGAAGATCTCGATGTCGTCGACCAAGTCGTCGATCGGCCATCTCCTGGGCGCGGCGGGCGCGGCGGAGGCGATCTTCTCGATCCCCGCCACCCGCGACAACACGGCCCCCGCCACCATCAACCTCGACAATCCGGAGCGCGAGACGGCGATCGATCTCGTGCCGAACAAGCCGCGCGCCCGCCAGATCGACGTGGCGCTGTCCAACTCCTTCGGCTTCGGCGGCACCAACGCCTCGCTCGTCTTCCAGCGTTACAATGGCTGAGTGTGGGGCCGGCGGCCGCTCGCGCGGCCTGTCGTCAATTTTGCCATATTCGCCCCTACTCTGCCCTTGGGGATTCGCGCGTCGGACAGAAAACCGCGGCCGGTTTTCGCAAGGCACGAGGCGCAGGGTTGAAATGTTGGAGCGTGGTCCGCGCGTCCGCTGGGACGTGCGCCTCTCCAAGAGATCAGATGGTAGGGCGCTATGAACACAAATCCGGGCGGCAGCGGAGATTTCGGCAAGCAGCAGGCCGCAACTGGTCCGATCGTCCCGAAGACGGCGGCCGAGGCGCTGCGTCCCGAGGCCGGCACGCCGCCGCCGCGACGCTCGCGCGCCTCGCGCAGCCAGGTCGTCGTGTTCATGAATTTCGTCATCTCGCTGGTGATGCTGATGATCCTGGCGGCCGGCGCCGCGCTCTATTTCGGCAAGCAGGCGTTCACCGAACCCGGCCCGTCGGCCAATGGCGACACCTTCCTGGTCAAGCCGAACACCGGCGTTCAGGACATCGCCGACCAGCTCGAGCGGCGCGGCTTGATCAGCGACGCGCGCATCTTCCGCCTCGGCGTGCGTGCCACCGGCAATGATTCCGCGCTCAAGGCCGGCGAATACGAGATCAAGCCGCGCGCCTCGATGCTCGACATCATGGAAATGCTGAAGAGCGGCAAGTCGGTGATGTATTCGCTGACCATCCCCGAGGGGCTGACAGTCGAGCAGGCGCTGCAGCGCATCTCCGAGCAGGATGCGCTGACCGGCGACATGCCGGCGGCCATGCCGCCGGAGGGCAGCCTCGCCACCGACACACTGCGCTTCACCCGCGGCGCCACGCGCCAGCAGATGATCGACAAGCTCCTTGCCGACCAGAAGAAGCTGGTGGACGATGTCTGGGAGCGGCGCGCGCCGGACCTTCCGATCGCCAATGTCGAGGACTTCGTCACACTGGCCTCGATCGTCGAGAAGGAGACGGGCAGGGGGGACGAGCGTTCGCGCGTGGCCTCCGTGTTCCTCAACCGTCTCGCCAAGGGCATGCGCCTGCAGTCCGATCCGACCATCATCTACGGCCTGTTCGGCGGCAAGGGCAAACCCGCCGACCGTCCGATCTACCAGTCGGACATCGACAAGCAGACTCCCTACAACACCTATTTGATCAACGGCCTGCCGCCGACGCCGATCGCCAATCCCGGCCGTGCGGCCCTTGAGGCCGTCGCCAATCCATCAAAGACCGACGATCTCTATTTCGTCGCCGACGGCACCGGCGGCCATGTCTTTGCCGCGACGCTCGAAGAGCACAACCAGAACGTCGCCCGCTACCGGGCACTACAGAAGAAGCAGGCCGAGGACGCCGCCAAGGCTGGCGCCGCCAAGGTCGAGGGCCAGACCGACGCGCCGGCCACCGGCGACGATAGCGGTGACGCCAGTGGCGATGCGGGCGCCGCCCAATAGACAAACGCTTTTGAACTTGCGCCCGGCTGCAAGGGGGCGTTGATATTTTGACGGCGGCGTACGCTTCGAGGGGGCGCCGTGGTTTTTTGGAGCAATTCCAGGAAAAGTGTGCAACGCTTTCCGTTCGGAATTGCGTAGAAACAAATAGTTAGAGCGGTTCGGCGATGCCATCAACCGCTCAGGGTCGCGCAACGTCCGCGACCGCGCGCAAGGGGGCGCAAGGGCATTATGAATCTGCAGAGCATGACCGGTTTTGCACGGGCGGTCGCCGAACATGACGGCACCTCGATCGCCTGGGAGGTGAAATCGGTCAACGGCAAGAGCGTCGAGGTGAGGCTGCGGCTGCCGCAAGGCTTCGAGCGGCTCGAGCCGGCGGTCCGGCAGACGATCCAGAAGCGTTTTTCGCGCGGCAATTTCCAGGCGACGCTGACGGTCGGCCGCGCCGCCGGCCAGCAGGTGCAGCCGGTGGTCAACGAGTCCTTCCTCAAGGATCTGGCCGGGCTGGCCAAGCGCCTGCAGGAGCAATTCGGCGCCGCCCCCGCCACCGCCGACGGGCTGCTCGCGTTGCGCGGCGTGCTCGACATTCCCGAGACGATCGAAACCGAGGAGGCGCGGGCGGCGCTCGACGGCGCCATCCTGGCCTCGCTCGAAACGGTGCTGGTAGGCCTGGAAATGGCCCGTCAGGGCGAGGGCGCCGCCCTGCGCTCGCTGCTTGCCGGCCACATCGACGCCATCGAGGCGCTGACGCTGAAGGCCGAGGCGGATCCGTCGCGCGAGCCGGCGGCGATCCGCGAACGCATCGCCGAGCAGGTCCGCCTGTTGCTGGATGCTTCGGCCAATCTCGACGCCAGCAGGCTTCACCAGGAGGCGGCCTTCCTCGCCACCAAGGCCGATATCCGCGAGGAGATCGACCGGCTGAAGACCCATGTCGCTTCCGCGCGTGTGCTGCTCGCCAATGGCGGCGCCATCGGCCGCAAGCTCGATTTTCTGGCACAGGAATTCAACCGCGAATCGAATACGTTGTGCTCGAAGTCGAACGCTGCCGCGGTCACCGCCATCGGGCTGGAGCTGAAGGCGGTCGTCGACCAGTTTCGCGAACAGGTTCAGAATCTGGAGTGACCCGGATGGTTGCCAAGGAGCCGATGGTTGCCAGGGATCTGGGGTCCCGCATCCGCCGCCGCGGGCTGATGCTGGTTCTGTCGTCGCCGTCGGGCGCCGGCAAGTCAACGATCGCGCGCAATCTTCTCGAAAGCGATTCCAGTCTCGAGCTGTCGGTCTCGGTCACCACCAGACCGCGCCGGGGCTCGGAGATCGAAGGCGTGCACTATCACTTCCGCACCATGCGCGAGTTCGAGCGGCTGCGCGATTCTGACGCCCTGCTCGAATGGGCGGAGGTGCACGGCAATTGCTACGCCACGCCGCGCGAGCCGGCGGAGCTGGCGCTGGCGCAGGGCCGCGACATGCTGTTCGACATCGACTGGCAGGGCGCCCAGCAGCTCAAGGAGAAGATGCGCGCCGACATCGTCTCGATCTTCATCCTGCCGCCGTCGATGAAGGAATTGAAGGCGCGGCTGAAACGCCGCGCCGAGGACCAGGAATCGGTGATCGAGACCAGGCTGAAGAACGCCCGCCTCGAGATCGAGCACTGGAAGGAATACGACTTCGTCATCGTCAACGACGATCTCGACCGCGCCTTCGCCGAGGTGCGCGGCATCGTCACCGCCGAGCGGCTGCGGCGCGACAGGCGGCCGGGCCTGTTCGATTTCGTTTCGGGGTTGCTGGACGAGAAGACGGAGTGAGGCGGTGCGCCTCTCCTTCTCCCCTTGTGGGAGAAGGTGGATCGGCGCGCAGCGCCGAGACGGATGAGGGGTGCTGGAAGAAATGAGGCGTGAAAAGCAGAAGGCTTTTCTGCGCTTACGCCCTTCTGCGTAGCGATCCGTCCAACACCCCTCATCCGACCTCGCTTCGCGAGGCCACCTTCTCCCACAAGGGGAGAAGGAGAGGCCGCAGCACTACACCGCGTTCGTCAACCTTACGAACTCGTCCACGCTGAGCGTCTCCGCCCGCCGCGTCGGGTCGATGCCGGCGCGGACCAGCAAGGCCTCGCCGCCGAGGCTCTTGACGCTTTGCCGCAGCATTTTCCGGCGCTGGCCGAAGGCGGCCTCGGTGACGCGGCCGAGCTTTTTCGCTTCTACCGGCAAGGGGGCCGTGCGCGGCACCAGATGCACCACCGATGACGTCACCTTCGGCGGCGGGGTGAAGGCCTGCGGTGGCACGTCGAAGGCGATCCTGGCTTGCGTGCGCCAGCCGGCGAGCACGCCGAGCCGGCCATAGGCATCGCTGCCTGGGGCGGCGGTGATGCGCTCGGCTACCTCGCGCTGGAACATCAGCGTCATCGATTGGTAGAAGGGCGGCCATTCGGCAATCGTCAGCCAGCGGATCAGGAGTTCGGTACCGATATTGTAGGGCAGGTTGGCGACGATCTTCACCGGTCCGCCGGCTTCCCCGGCAAGCGCGGCGAAGTCCGTCTTCAGCGCATCGCCGGGAATGACGTGCAAACGGCCGGGATAGTAATTGGAGACCTCCGCCAGCGCTTCCAGGCAGCGCTCGTCGCGTTCGATGGCGACGACCCGCCTGGCGCCGTTGAACAACAGCGCCCGCGTCAATCCGCCGGGGCCGGGGCCGACCTCGATCACGGTGGCGTCAGCGAGGTCGCCGGCGGAGCGCGCGATCTTGCCGGTCAAATTGAGGTCGAGCAGGAAATTCTGGCCGAGCGACTTCTTCGCCTGCAGCCCATGGCGTTCGATCACCTCGCGCAGCGGCGGCAACCCGTCGATCGTCATGCGGTCAGGCTCACGGCAATGCGCTCATGCGGCCACGGCCTCGGTCCCGCTGTCGGCAAGCCGGCGGGCGAGCCTCAGGGCCGCGATCAGGCTGTCGGCGCGCGCGATGCCCTGGCCCGCAATGTCGAAAGCGGTGCCGTGGTCGGGCGAGGTGCGGATGAAGGGCAGGCCGAGCGTGACGTTGACCGCCTCGTCGAAGGCCAGCGTCTTGGCCGGGATCAGCGCCTGGTCGTGGTACATGCAAAGTGCCGCGTCGTAGCCGGCTCGCGCCCGTGCATGGAACATGGTGTCGGCCGGCAGCGGTCCGAAGGCGTCGATGCCCTCCGCCCTCAGTTGCTCGATCGCCGGCTGGATGACCCGCCTGTCCTCCACCCCCATTGCACCGCCTTCGCCGGCATGCGGGTTGAGGCCGGCGACCGCGAGCCTCGGCCTGGCGATGCCGAAGCGGGTTTTCAGGTCGGCGGCGGTGATGCGTGCGGTGGTGACGATCAGCTCGCTCGTCAGCGCCTTCGGCACGTCGACGAGCGGGATGTGGATGGTGACCGGGACGGTGCGCAGTTCCGGGCCGGCAAGCAGCATTACCGGCGTCACCTCGGCGCCCGTGTGCAGTCCCGCCAGATGCGCCAGATATTCGGTGTGGCCGGGAAAGCGGAAGCCGGCATCGTAGAGCGGCTTCTTGGCGATGGGGCAGGTGACCACGGCCGCGGCGCGGTCGGCAAGACAATCGGCCACGGCCCGATCGATGGCTTCGAGGGTGCCTGCGGCATTGGCGATGTCGGGCCGCCCGGGATTGTCGACATGGCCGGCATCGAGCGGCACGATCGGCAGCGCCCGCGAAAACATCCGCGCTGCTTGCGCCGGCAGCGTTTCGGCGATGGCTATCCTGGCGCCGATGTGGTGCGCGCGCGCCTCGATCAGTGTCGGATCGGCAAGCAGGTAGAAGGGCGCCACCCCGGCGCTTTCACCGGCGAGCCAGGCGGCG
>NZ_RZOF01000224.1:0-10654 GCF_003998955.1 Mesorhizobium sp. M4B.F.Ca.ET.017.02.2.1
CTTCTATTCGATCTTCGTCGGTCGCGTGGCCACCCCGCCGGGCCGCTTCCTGCTGCCGTCGGCCGCGGCCGGCGTGGTCCTCACCTTTGCCTGGTGCCTGTATGACGGCGTCGCCTGGCAGGCCGGAACCTATCTCATTGCCGGGCTTTATCTCGGCGCCGGCCCGATGGGGCTCGGCTACTACTTCTGGTCGCGGGCGCTGAAGCTCGACCGGGGCGGTAAGGTTGCGGTTGCCGCCTATCTCACGCCGATCGCCTCGACGCTCCTTCTGGCGCTGTCGGGCGAAACGCTGACGATGACGGCCATCGCCGGCGCCGTCCTTGTCATCGGCAGTTGCATTGCGGTGGGCATCGAAGGTCCGGAGGCCGGGAACCATGCTTGACGAGGACGAACGCCGCGCCAGACAGGAAGCGCATTGGCTGGTGAAGGAATTCGGCGCCGAGGCGCCGCTTTACGCCGCGATGAAGGCGGAAAAGGCGATTGAGCAGAAAGATTTCGGTCGTTGTGCCCGTTGGAAGCGTATTCTCGAAATTTTGGCTGATACCGGCCTATCCAAGTCTGCTGCTTCCAAGTATTAGATTTTCTAAATTGCGCGGCTGCCGTCGCCCATGAAAATATCGCCCCGTATTGAGTCTGCAGGGTTTATTGACTCTATGGGTCCGTTGGGGAGCACGGTCAAAATCGATACATCATCAAAAGTCTACAACTAGAGCTGGTGACTTGATCATCGGCAGAGGGAAAAAAATTGCACAATATCGATGACAAGACCGCGATTGAACTAACCGCCGACATTGTTTCGGCCTATGTCGGCAACAATCCGCTTCCGGCTTCCGGTCTGCCGGATCTGATCGCCAGCGTCAGCGCCTCGGTGCGCAAGCTGAGCTCGGTTGCCGCCGCCAAGGAGGCGCCGGTGCTCAACCCGGCCGTCAATCCGAAGCGCTCGGTGTTTCCGGACCACATCGTCTGCCTCGAGGACGGCAAGAAGTTCAAGTCGCTGAAGCGTCACCTCGCCACCGACCATGGCCTGACGCCGGACGAATACCGCGCCAAATGGGGGCTTGCGCCCGACTATCCGATGGTGGCGCCCAGCTATTCGGCGACCCGCTCGGCGCTGGCCAAATCTTCCGGCCTCGGCCGCAAGCCGGCGGCTCAGCCGGCCAAGGTGGCGAAGCGCAAGAAGGTCTGATTTTCTGGCCTCGCCCGGCGCCATCCCGGCATCATCGGGATGGACCGGGCCTGTGCGCACTCAGTTTTTGGGCTCGGGCGCTTTCTGGGCGCGTGTCAGCTTGGGATCCTGCGCGTCGGCCAGGGTTTCAGCTTCGACCGCCGTCATTTCGAGAAAATAGACGAGCATGTGGTAGCGCGTGCGCGAAAGCATCTTTGCCAATTTGCGCGTCATGTCGGCGACAAATCTGAGTGCGCGCAGATCCTTCGCTGCCTCGTCCATCCTGGCTCCTGACCAATACAATTATCGTTGGCGCCCACGGCGACTCATGGCGCGATCCCAAGATCACAGCATCGGTGCGAAAATGAAATCGAATTTTCGCAAAGCATCCCGCGTGCGGCAAGAGATTTTTCTGCGCCACACGCATCTGAAGCGCACGCCATGCGCTAATATATGTTGGAACGGAACTTCAAGTTGTCTGATTTATCAACTTAATGCTCGAAAAGCGCCAGTGTACCGATAACATTCGTGTTCGAACGAATGTCGATGCGCGATATGGCATGTCGTGAAGTTGCAGGCGCCGCTACGTCAAAGGGAGATTGCAGCGCTCACTGACCTGCCAGGTCAACGGCCCCCAGCAGCGGCGCGGCATCCGTGTTGTCAGCAAACAGCACCACCTGCGTCGCCAGGGCGGCCGTGGTGGCGACCTGGAAGAAGATGACGGCGAGGGCGAAATAGCGGATCATCGGCCCCAAACGCTCCGGCCGCCATCTGGTTCCAGCCGGCGAGCATTTCGCGACCAGCCGGCCATCCCATCGCCGGTGACCTTCGTCCGTCCCAAAGCCCCTGGCTCTTGCGAAGCGCTCATGTCCCGTGCAAAAGCGCGGCCATGCTTATCATCAACGACCTCTCGCTGCGCATGGCGGGGCGCCTGCTTCTCGATCATGCCTCGCTGACCTTGCCGGCCGGCACCAAGGCCGGTCTCGTCGGCCGCAACGGCACCGGCAAGACCACCTTGTTCAAGGCGATCACCGGCGATTTCCCCGCCGAGACCGGCTCGATCAGCCTGCCCAAAAACACCCGCATCGGCCAGGTGGCGCAGGAAGCGCCGGGCACCGAGGAGCCGCTGATCGACATCGTGCTCAAGGCCGATGCCGAGCGCCAGGCTCTGCTCGAAGAGGAAAGGACGGCCACGGATCCGCACCGCATCGCCGAGATCCACACGCGGCTTGCCGACATCGACGCGCATTCGGCGGAGTCCCGAGCCGCCACCATCCTGGCCGGCCTCGGCTTCGACGGCGCCGCGCAGAAGCGTCCGGCCTCGTCGTTCTCCGGCGGCTGGCGCATGCGCGTCGCGCTGGCGGCCGTGCTCTTCTCCGAGCCAGACCTTCTTTTGCTCGACGAGCCGACCAACTATCTCGACCTCGAAGGCACGCTGTGGCTGGAGAACTACGTCTCCAAATATCCGCACACCGTGCTTTTGATCTCGCACGACCGCGACCTGCTCAACCGCGCCGTCAACTCGATCGTCCATCTCGACCAGAAGAAGCTGACTTTCTGGCGCGGCGGTTATGACCAGTTCGAGCGCCAGCTCACCGAGCAGCGGGAACTGCAGGAGAAGAGCCGCGTCAAGCAGGAAGCGGCACGCAAGCACATGGAGTCTTTCGTCGAGCGTTTTCGCGCCAAGGCCTCCAAGGCGAGGCAGGCGCAATCGCGCCTGAAGGCGCTGGAGAAGATGAAGCCGATCGCGGCCATCGTGAACGACACGGTACGGCCGTTTTCCTTCCCCGAGCCGGTGAAGACGGTGGCCTCGCCGATCGTTGCGCTCAACGGCGTCAATGTCGGCTACACCGAGGGCTCGCCGATCCTGAAGAAGATGACGCTGCGCATCGATGCCGACGACCGCATCGCGCTGCTCGGCGCCAACGGCAACGGCAAGTCGACCTTCGCCAAGATGCTCGCCGGCCGCCTCAAGGCCGAGACCGGCACCATGACGGTGGCGCCGGGCCTGAAAGTAGCGATCTTCGCCCAGCATCAGCTCGACGATCTGCGCCCCGAGGAAAACGCCTATGAGCATGTACGCCGGTTGATGCCGGAGGCGCCGGAATCGAAGGTGCGTGCCCGCGTCGCCCAGTTCGGTCTAACGACTGAGAAAATGAACACGGCGGCCAGGGATCTCTCCGGTGGCGAGAAGGCGCGCCTCTTGATGGGCCTGTCGGCCTTCGACGGACCGAACCTGTTCATCCTCGACGAGCCGACCAACCACCTCGATATCGACAGCCGTGAATCGCTGATCCATGCGCTGAACGATTTCCCCGGTGCGGTGATCCTGATCTCGCACGACCGTCACCTGCTCGAGGCGACGGCCGATCGCCTGTGGCTGGTCAAGGACGGCGCGGTCAATCCGTATGACGGCGACCTCGAGGATTACAAGACGCTGGTCACCGGCGTTTCCTCCAATCGCCGCGAACAGAAGGAAGCCGACAAGGCCTCCAAGGCCGACCGTCGCCGCGAGGCGGCCCAGCGCCGTGCCGCGCTCGAACCGCTGGCGAAAGAAATCCGCGCCACCGAGGCACTGATGGACCGCATCCGCAAGCGCATCGACCTGATCGAGGACGAGCTCGCCAATCCGGCGATCTACGAGAAGGACCCCTCGACCGCGACACGCCTCGCCAAGGAACGCTCGCAACTCGCTCAGACGCTGGCGCAGAACGAGGACAAGTGGCTGTCCATGTCGGCGGAGTATGAGGAAGGGATCGCGGAGTAGGGATGAAAGCCTAATCTCCCCCCACAAGGGGGAGATTGGCAGCTTCTACCCCGCCAGCCTCACTTCGACCGCTTGCGCCCGCGCCAGGCAGCGCTCCTGGTCGCGCGGGCGGCCGAGTTCGGCGTAGCGCGCGGCCGCTTCGCGCAACAGCGCGGAGGCCTGGTCGCTTTCGCCGCGCGCCTGGCGGTGCACGCCGCGCGCTTCCCAGACAGCGGCGACCCACGGTCCGCCCTGCCACATGCCGGCCAGCCGCTCGGCCTCATCGATGCGCCGGCTCGCCTGGTCGAGTTCCCCGGCTTTGGCCAGCGCGATCGAGGACGCGACGCGAAAGCCCATCGAGCAGGGCTGGCAGGTGCATTTTTCGGCCAGCCTGCGGTCGCCCTGCCGGATCGCCTCCATCGCCTGCGATTGCGTCGCCGCCGCCTCGACCGCCAGCGCCTGGAAACGGATCAGCAGATGCGGGGCGAGCCATGTCGATTCGGCAAGGCGCAAGCCCTTCTGCAGGAGCCGGCCGGCGCGCCATTTCTGGCCGCGCGCCAGCGCGATTTCGCCGAGCCGATGCAGCGCCAGCGCCTCGCCGAAAGGGGCGCGCGCTGCAGCGCTGAGCTGGGCTGCGCTGGTCAACAGCTCCTCCGCCGCTGTGAGCCGTCCCGAGAACAGCTCCGCCTCGCCGAGGATCAGCGAGGCAAGCACGCGGCCGGGAACCGATCCGGCAGCCTCGGCGATGCCCAAAAGCTCGCGCGCCGCCTTGGCCATGTGTTCATGGCCGCCGGCCCGGTAGAGGCAGAATTCCGCCAGGCACAGATGCCCGTCGAAGACGTTGGAGGCAACGCTTGGCGCGCCACGAACCCAGTCGACGAATTCGGACTGGAAAAGCTCCTGCCATTGCCCCTGCATGTGCGCGGCGAGCCCGATCAGCGCGCTGGCCTCGCCGACCTCGCGCCCGAGCTCGGCGGCGATCGCCAGTGTGCGCGCCTCGGCGCCCTTCTGCCCGGCATCGCCGAAGTCGCCGCTGTTGAGCTGGATGATGCCCCAGGCCAAAAGCCCGCGCACCCGTTCGGCGATCCCGGTCGGCTGCGCGCCGCCGAGCGCCAGCGCCTTCTCGTAGATGGCGACCGTCGCCGCTTGCGGGCCGACGCCGAGATCGACGCGCAGGCTTTCGCGCAGCCGCTCGAATTGCCGCACGACCTCGCCTCGATTGCCGGCGTCGAGTGCCGCCTGCATCAGGGCCCGCGCGGCGCGCTCGTCGGCGGGATCGACCGCCAGCAAGCGCTCCCAGAGACCGGCCGCCTCCAGCACGCGCACATAGAGCTCGCGCAGCCGTTGGCGCGGCTCTTCCGCCCATTCAGCGTAGCGGTCGTCCGGCAGCAGGTCGCCGGCGTAGCGCCGGGCCGCCCGTTCCGTGGCCCCGCGATCGTTTGCCTGCAGCGCCGCCGTCGCCTCGGCCTCGAACAAAGCAGCATCGACGGCGAGCTCAGCGCCCGGCGCCAGCGCCACGACTTCGCCGTCGAGCGCGATGATGTCATGCGCGCCGAGCGCGCGCCGGGTGAAGTGGACTGCCTTGCGCAGATTGGCGGCGGCGGCCTCCGGTTCGAGGTCGGGCCATAGTGCGTCCATTACCTGCTCGCGGTGCAGCCGATGGCGCCGGGCAAGCGCCAGCAATTTGACCAGCGTCACGCTGCTCGTGCGCCGCCACGCCGCCGCGGACGCCGCGCGTCCATCGATGGACACGCGGAATTGGCCAAGCAAATCCACCTCTACGCGCATTTTCGTCTCCCAAGTCCCCAGCCAACCATAGTCCGGCATCGATGCCGATTGGAAGGGCCGGCACAGGCAAGGCGCATTCCGGGAACGGTGGAGGAACGCCGGCCGGTCAGTATGGCCGCGTCAACCCATTCATAGAGGAGAACTCACCATGTCCATCCGCATCAACGACACCGCCCCGGACTTCGAAGCCGAGACGACGCAAGGCCAGATCAGCTTCCATTCCTGGCTCGGCGAGTCCTGGGGCGTCCTTTTCTCCCACCCCAAGGATTTCACGCCGATCTGCACCACGGAACTCGGTTACATGGCCAAGCTCAAGCCTGAATTCGACAAGCGCAACGTCAAGATCATCGGACTCAGCGTCGATCCCGTCGACCGGCATCAGAGCTGGGCCATGGACATCGAGGAGACGCAAGGCCATGCGCCGAACTACCCCATGATCGGCGACCCGACACTTGCGATCTCCAAGCTCTACGACATGCTGCCGGCGACTGTCGGCGACTCCTCGGAGGGCCGCACCGCGGCCGACAACCAGACTGTGCGCAACGTCTATGTCATCGGGCCGGACAAGAAGGTCAAGCTGCTGATCTCCTATCCGATGACCACCGGCCGGAACTTCGACGAGATCCTTCGCGTCATCGATTCCCTGCAGCTCACCGCGAAACACCGGGTCGCGACGCCGGTCAACTGGCGCCAGGGCGAGGACGTCGTCATCGCCGGCTCGGTGTCGAACGACGAGGCGGCCAAGATCTACCCGAACGGATGGAAGGCGCCCAAGCCCTACATCCGCATCGTCCCGCAGCCGCACGCCTGAGCCGCGGCCGCGTGAGCCGCGGCCGGGGAGCGGCGAGACCCTTTCCGGCCGCGCGCCCAAAGAACCATCGCAGGAGCAGACCGCCATGACCGTGCATTACGTGAAGCCCGCCATCGCCGTCTTCGACGCCACGCCGGAGCGGCTGTTCCAATACATGAGCGCCGGCAACCACCGGCATCTGGCCTTCAAGAGCCACCGGCTCGCCGGTGTGGCCGGCAATGTCGTCACCCTGGACGCCGAGGTCTATAATCCCGACGGAACCACCTTCGCCATGCAGGTCGAGCATACGCTCGATCCGCCGCGCGGCATCGAGACCAGGCTGACCGGCGGCGCCTTCGACGGCGCGCGATTCACCCACAGCTACACGCCGATGGGCGGCAGGACCAAGGTGGATCTGGAGGGCGATTTCCCGGCGCTGCCCGGCATGAGCGATGCCGACACGCTGAAGATGATCGACGGCTTCTTCGGCGTGATCTTCGCCGAGGACACCGCCACGTTGAGGCACTGGTCCTAGGGAATTTGACTACGACGCGCGTCATTCCAAGCAACAAATGAGAGGGTAACATGAACACTTCCAGCAAGCCGCGCGTCCTCGTCCTTGGGGCGGGCTTTGGCGGCCTCGAGCTCACCAGCCTGCTGTCCGAGACCTTCGGCGCCGGCATCGACGTCACCTTGATCGACAAGAGCGACGGCTTCGTCTTCGGCTTTTCCAAGCTCGACGTCATGTTCGGCCACAAGACGGCGGATCAGGTGCGCCTGCCTTACTCGAACTATGCCAAGCCCGGCGTGCGCCTGCTCAGGCAGACGGTCACCGCGATCGATCCGGAGCGGCGGCGCGTCACCACCGATGCCGGCGTCCACGAATCCGATTTCCTCGTCGTGGCGCTCGGTGCCGACTATGATTTCGACGCCACGCCGGGGCTCGCCGGCGCCAACGAATTCTACACCGTCGCCGGCGCCGAACGGCTGCGCGACGTGCTGCCCACCTTCACCAGGGGAGGGCGCTGGTCGGGGTTTGCGGCGCGCCCTACAAATGCCCGCCGGCGCCCAGCGAATGCGCGCTGATGCTGCACGACTACCTGGTCAAGCGCGGCGTGCGCGAAGCCTGCGAGATCAACTTCGTGCTGCCGCTGCCGAGCCCGGTGCCGCCGTCGCCGGAGACCTCGCGCGCCCTGGTCTCCGCTTTCGTCGAGCGCAACATCGGCTTCATTCCAGGCCGCCGCGTCGCGTCGATCGACAATGCGCGCAAGGTCGCGATCCTCGACGACGGGGTGGAGATGCAGTTCGACCTGTTCCTCGGCGTGCCCAAGCATCGCGTGCCCGACGTGGTCATTGCCAGCGGCATGACCGAGAATGGCTGGATCACGGTCAACCCGAGGACGCTGGAGACCAATTACGCCGGCGTCTACGCCGTGGGCGACGGCGCCAACACCGGCACGCCGAAAGCCGGCGTCTTCGCCGAAGGCGCCGCGCGCGCCGTCGCCAGCAATCTGATCGTGAAGCTCTCCAACAGCGGCACGGCGAAGCAATATGATGGTTTCGGCACCTGCTATATCGAATTCGGCGGCGGCCGCATCGGCAAGGTCGAGGTGGATTTCTTCTCCGGTCCGAAGCCGACCGGCACCTACCACGAAGCCTCGCTAGCGCTCAGAGCCGACAAGGAGCATTTCGGCTCCAGCCGCCGCGCGCGCTGGTTCGGGATGTGAGGGGGCGTTGCGCCAATCCCCGACGTTGGCGATTGGCGAACCGGCGGCGACGGCCAATCTCCCCCCAAGTGGGGGAGATGCCCGGTAGGGCAGAGGGGGGCGCTGTCCCGCCGGCCTCTCAGCGATACCCTGGCCAAACGCCGGGTATTTGGCCAGAGCGGAACATCCCAAAGTTGGCGTTTCCTTCGCGCCCCCCTCTGTCCTGCCGGACATCTCCCCCACAAGTGGGGAGATTGGCTGTTTCAATGCCGCGCAAAAAAACCTACTCCCGCAACCTCACTGCGCAGCACATCTTGGCAGAACAGTGCCAACTCGCGCCCGATCTGGACCTACACGCCGAGCCTGAATCCCGCTAGACAACCCGCATGAACCAGCACGCCAAGCTCAGGATCGGCCATTCGGCCTGTCCGCACGACTGTCCGTCCACCTGCGCGCTCGAGGTCGAGCTGCTCGATAGTAACCGCATCGGCCGCGTCTATGGCGCCAAGGCCAACAGCTACACGGCGGGCGTCATCTGCGCCAAGGTCGCCCGCTATGCCGACCGCGTCCACCACCCCGACCGCCTGCTGAAGCCACTGGTCAGGGCGGGCGCCAAGGGCGACGGCATCTGGAAGGAGTCCAGCTGGGAAGCGGCCCTCGACCTCGTTGCCGAGAAGTTCATCAAGGCCGAGGAGACGTACGGCTCGGAAACGGTCTGGCCCTACTACTATGCCGGCACGATGGGGCTGGTGCAGCGCGACGGCATCCACCGGCTGCGCCACGCGAAGAAGTACTCCGGCTTCTTCGGCTCGATCTGCACCAACCTCGCCTGGACCGGCTGGATGGTTGGAGCGGGCGCGCTACGCGGTCCCGATCCGCGCGAGATGGCCAAGTCCGACTGCGTCGTGATCTGGGGCACCAATGCCGTGGTGACGCAGGTCAACGTCATGACCCACGCGATCAAGGCGCGCAAGGAACGCGGAGCGAAGATCGTCGTCATCGACGTCTATGAGAACGCGACGATGAAACAGGCCGATCTCGGCCTGGTGCTCAAGCCCGGCACCGATGGCGCGCTGGCCTGCGCGGTCATGCATGTGCTGTTCCGGGACGGCTTCGCCGACCAAGCCTATCTCGACAAATACACCGACGATCCGCGCGGGCTGGAGGAGCACCTCCGCACCCGCACGCCGGACTGGGCGGCCGCGATCACCGGATTGAGCGCTGCCGAGATCGAGACCTTCGCGCATCTCGTCGGCACGACGAAGAAGACCTATTTCCGTCTCGGCTACGGCTTCTCGCGCCAGCGCAACGGCTCGGTCAACATGCACGCGGCGGCCTCGATCGCCGCCGTCACCGGCGCCTGGCAATATGAGGGCGGCGGCGCCTTCCATTCCAATTCAGGCATCTTCAAGCTGAACCAGGATCTTCTCGAAGGCACCGCGCTGCGCGACCCGAACGTGCGCCATCTCGACCATTCGCGCATCGGCCCGGTGCTGACAGGGGCCGCGGACGCGCTCTATGGCGGTCCGCTGGTGACGGCGCTGCTCATCCAGAACACCAATCCGGTAAATGTCGCGCCCGAGCAGCGGCTGGTGAAGCAGGGCTTTTTGCGCGACGACCTGTTCACCTGCGTGCACGAGCAGTTCATGACCGACACCGCCAGGCTCGCCGATGTCGTCCTGCCGGCGACGATGTTCCTCGAGCATGACGACATCTACAAGGGCGGCGGCAACCAGCACATCACGCTCGGCCCGAAGCTGATCGATCCGCCGGAAGGGCCGCGCACCAACCATTTTGTCATCGAGGAACTGGCGAAGCGGCTCGGCGTCTCCGACAGGCCGGGCTTCGGCCTGACCGAGAAGGAGCATATCGACATCATCCTCGGCAAGCGCGGGCTGGGCAGCTTCGACAGCCTGGGCGAACAGAAGTGGATCGACATGCAGCCGGATTTCGAGGCGGCGCATTTCATCGACGGCTTTGGCCATCCGGACGGAAAGTTCCGCTTCCGTCCCGACTGGTCCGGGCAGGCGGCGCCCAACCGGCCGCCGAGGAGCATGGGGCTGTTCGGACCGGTGGAACAGCTGCCGGAATTCCCCGACCATGTCGAGCTGATCGAGGTGGCGGACGCGGCCCATCCATTCCGGCTGACCACTTCGCCGGCGCGCAATTTCCTCAACTCGACCTTCGCCGAGACGCCCGTGTCGAAGGAAAAGGAGGGCAGGCCGGTGCTGCTGCTGCATCCCGACGATGCCGCCGAACTCGGGCTTGCCGATGGCAGCCGCGTCGAGGTCGGCAACCAGCGCGGCGAGCTGGTGCTGCACGCCAAGTTCTTCGACGGCATCAGGCGCGGCGTGGTGATCGCCGAGGGCATCTGGCCGAACAGCGCGCATGAACGCGGCGAGGGCATCAACGTGCTGACCGGCGCCGACGCGCCGGCGCCCTATGGCGGTGCCGCGCTG
>NZ_RZOF01000225.1:0-10644 GCF_003998955.1 Mesorhizobium sp. M4B.F.Ca.ET.017.02.2.1
GTCGAACATGTCGGTCCAACCGGCCGGCTCGCCGGAGACCGCGCCCTTGTTCCAGGCGAGCACGAAGGAATAGTAGAAGCTGCCGATTGCGTGCTCGTTGCTGAAGCGCGGATCGAGATCGTCCTTCGGCACGACGGCGAAATCGATCGGCTCGAGCAGCCCGTCCTTGGCCGCCTTGATGGCGAAGTCCATCTCGACGTCGACCACGTCCCAGGTGACGTTCTTGGCGTCGACCATGGCCTTCAGCTTGCCGTAGTCGGTCGGACCGTCCTGCAGCACCTTGACGCCGGCTGAAGCGGTGAACGGCTCGGCCCAGGATTTCGTCTGGGCTTCCTGGGTGGTGCCGCCCCAACTGGTGAACACCATTTCCTCGGCCTTGGCGGCCGTCGTTGCCATGAGGCCGGCAAGGATGCCGGCGAAAATCAGTTTCATGTCGTTCTCCTCTGACTTTGTGTGTTCCGTTTCTTGTTCTTCAGTGCACCGTCGCCATGCCGCCTCAGCGCATGACGAAGGGATCGGGGATCGGCTCGTCCGATGTGCGGATCCACACCGATTTCGAGCGCGTGTAGTCGCGGATGGCGTCGATGCCGCCTTCGCGACCGAGACCGGACAGCCCGTAGCCGCCGAACGGAACCAGCGGCGAGACGGCGCGGTAGGTGTTGACCCAGACCACGCCGGCGTGGATGCCGCGGGCCATGCGGTGCGCTCTGGCGAGGTTGGTGGTGAAGACGCCGGAGGCGAGGCCGAAGGGTGTGTCGTTGGCGAGCGCCAGCGCCTCCGCCTCGCTGTCGAAGGCAAGCGCGCTCAGCACCGGTCCGAACAGTTCCTCGCGCACGCAGGCAAGCGCCTGGTTCTGCGCCTCGATGATCGTCGGCGCGTAGTAGAAGCCGTCCGCCTTGCCCTCGGGCCGTGCGCCGCCGGTGATGAGCCGGCCGCCGCCGGCCAGGCTTTCGGCGACGATCGTCTCGATCCGTTCGCGCTGGCGCAAGGTTGCGAGCGGCCCCATTTCGGTGGCGGTGTCCTGTGGATCGCCGATGGCAATGGCCTCAGCCTTGCGCTTCAGCCGGGCAAGGAACTCGTCCTTGACCGAGCGCTCGACCAGGAGGCGCGAGCCGGCGACGCAGCTCTGCCCGGTCGCGGCGAAGATGCCGGCGACGACGGCGTTGGCGGCGCTGTCGAGATCGGCGTCGGCGAACACGACAACCGGGCTCTTGCCGCCGAGTTCCAGCGTCGTATAGGCGAGGTTCTCGGCCGTGTTAGCGATGATCTGGCGGGCTGTCGAGGGGCCGCCGGTGAAGGCGACGCGGGCGACGAGCGGGTGGCTGGTCAGGCGGCGTCCGCAATCGTGGCCGAAGCCGGTCAGGATGTTGACGGCACCCGCCGGAAAGCCGGCCTCATGGACAAGCTCGGCAAAGGCGAGCAGCGGCGCCGGACCCTCCTCGGAAGCCTTGAGGATGACGGTGCAGCCGGCTGCCAGCGCCGGGCCGAGCTTGACCGCCGACAAAAAGAGCTGCGAATTCCAGGGCACGACCGCGGCAACGACGCCGATCGGCTCCGGCCGGACCGTGACCTCCATGTCGGGCTTGTCGATCGGGATGAAGGCGCCTTCGTGCTTGTCGGCGAGGCCGCCATAGTAGCGGTAATAGTCGCCGACATAGGCGATCTGGGCGCGCGTCTCGCGGATGATCTTGCCGGTGTCGCGCGTTTCCAGTTCCGCCAACCGGCCGGCATTGGCGGCGACGAGATCGCCGAGCCTGACCAGGAGCTTGCCGCGCGCCGTCGCCGTCAGCGAGGCCCAGGGACCGGAACGCAGCGCCCGATGCGCGGCCTCGACGGCGCGGTCGACATCGGCGACGCCAGCGGCCGGCATCGTCGCCCAGGGGGTGCCGGTCGAAGGATCGATGCTGTCAAAGGTCGCCGCCGCCTCGACGAACGCCCCATCTATATAATTCTTGAAGGCTACGGTGCTCATCGCGACCCCGCCTGGAAGGCCGGCATCACCCTGTCGATGAAGAGCCGCAGCGACTTCTTCTTGCGCTCATGCGAAAGGCCGCTGTCGATCCAGATCGAATACTTGTCGTAGCCCTGCGCTTCATAGGCCTTCAGCCTGGCGATCACCTCGTCGGCCTCGCCGATGACGAGGTTCTGCCTGATCTTGTCGGGCGCGTATTGCGGCATGGCCGCGATCTCGTCCTCGGTCAGCGGCTCCAGAATGCCCTGATGCACAGGCTTCTTGTTCTGGAACCAGGCGCCGAACTGGCAGTAGAACAGCGACAGATCCCGTGCCAGACGGTCGGCGTCGGCGGCGTCCTCGGCCACGAATGTGTGCATCAGCAGCATGATTTCCGGCCGCGCTATGTCCGGATGGGCCTGGCAGGCGGTGTTGAAGCGCTCCATCAGGCTCGCCACCTCGCCGTCGCCGGAGGCAAGTGGCGTCACTTGCACGTTGCATTTGTTGGCGACGGCGAAGTCGTGCGAATTCGGATCGCGGGCCGCCACCCAGATCGGCGGGTAGGGGGCTTGCAAGGGCTTGGGCGAGGAGGTGGTCGGCGGGAAGGACCAGAACTCGCCGGACAACTCGAAATCACCGTCCCAGAGGCCGCGCAGTGCCGGCACCATCTCGCGCATGCGCTGGCCTGCGCCCCAGGCGTCGAGCCCAGGGAAGAGCCGCTGATACTCATAGCTGTAGGCGCCGCGCGCGATGCCGATGTCGAGCCGGCCGCTGGTGATGATGTCGGTCATCGCGGCTTCGCCGGCGAGTTTGATCGGGTGCCAGAAGGGCGCGATGATGGTGCCGGTGCCGAGGCGGATGTTTGAGGTCTTGGCGGCGAGATAGGCGATGTTGACGAACGGGTTCGGCGAGATGGTGAATTCCATGCCGTGATGCTCGCCGATCCAGGCGGCCTCGAAGCCTGCCTGCTCGGCCAGCACGACGAGTTCCTCCAGCTCCGTCAGCAGTTCGGATTGCGGCTTGGCCAGATCCGAGCGCTCCATATGGACGAAAAGCGAAAACTTCATCGGTCTCACCCGTGGCCGGAATGGATTGCTGCTGACGGCGCGGCCTTGGCGAGCGGCCGGACCTCACCTTCGACCTCATTGCCGACATAGACGCCGAACTGGTCCTCGGTGCGCTCGCGCGCATAACGGGCGAGCATCGAGCGCACCGCCGGATCGGCGATCTTGAGATCGGCCATCCGGTCGATGTCGACAAGCCTGATCTGCCCGTCGCCGGACAGCGGGGCGCTCATCGTGCCGCGATAGTAGACATGGGTGCGCGTGGCGTCCGTCGCATCGTCCCAGACCGCATAAAGGAAGCCAAGATCGGCGTCGATCGCCTTGGCGGCAAGCTTTCCCCTCAGACTGCGGGCATCGTTCGCGGCGCCGAGGCCATGTCCGGCCGGCAATTGGTGGGAGCCGTCCGCCGCCTCGAGGAAGAGCACGCGGCCTTCGCTCTCGAGGATGGCGCCGACTTCGGTTCCGGGCGGGGCGGCGGCAAGCGCTTCCTGGCTGAGGCCCGGCGTGACATAGGCGCCCCGGCAATAGCCCAATGGCTGCGCGCCGTTGTGGGTGAAATCGTGGACCCGGCCGATGAGGATCGAATGGTCGCCGGCATCCACCAGTTGCTCCATGTCGCAATCGAAGACCGCGACGGAACCGTCGATCACGGGATTTCCCGTCTGGCCCGGCTGCCAGATCACCGACGCGAACTTGTCGGCCGCCTTGGAGGCGAAGATGCCTGACGCGGCCTTCTGGTCTTCCGACAGGATGTTGATCGCGAACCCCCTGGAGGTCGAGAAGGCTTGATGCCCCAGCGCCTTCTTGGCGATGCAGACAAGGACCAGCGGCGGCTCGAGCGAGACTGAGGTGAAGGAGTTGGCGGTGAAGCCGCGCGGGTCGCCTGCCTCGTCCACCGTGGTGACGATGGTGACGCCGGTCAGGAAGGAGCCCAGCGCGCGGCGGAATTCGATTGCGTCGAAAGCGGCCTCGGCGCTTGCGGCAACGTCGGCCGTCCGGTCGAGAAAGGCCGTGATGTGCTGAGTCACTTTCTTGGGCGAAGCGATTGTCATCATGTGCTTTTCTCCGCTCAGCACCAGGCATTGTCCTGATGGCGCGAGCCGCGCCATGGCGGCGGACATTGCAGGCGTGGAATTGCGATCCTCCGATCCGGTCATGAACAGTGCCGGCGCGGCAAGTGCGGCCAGGCGATCGACATGGGCCGTGTCGGCGCTGGCAAAGAGGCGATAGGTGCGGGCGTAGCCTTCGGCATCGACGCCTTCGAGCGCGGTTTGCGCGGTCGCGGCGGCGTCGGCCAGATCCGGCGGGATCGGATCGCCGAACCAGCGCGCGATCGTCGCGGCGATGGCCTGGGGATCGCCATGGCCGCCGAGTGCCGCCGCCCGTTCGCGCACCGCTTGCGCAAGTTCCGGCGGGCGGCGGAAGACGGCGTTGAGGCAAACGACGGAACTGACACGCGACGGGGCGCGCAACGCGATCTCCTGTGCGACCAGCGCGCCCATCGAATGGCCGACGACCGCGACGCGGTCGAGGCCGAGATGGTCGAGCAGGCGGATCGCCTGGTCGGCGAAGTCCGGCAGCCCGGCATCCTGCGGCGGCAACGGCGAGCCGCCATGGCCGAGCATGTCGATGGCGATCAGGTCGAAGCGGTCCTGCATCAAGGCGATCTGCGGCTGCCAGATCGCCGCGCCCATGCCGACGCCATGGATCAGCAGAACCGGCGCTCCGGACCCGGCTCGGATGAAGCCGGTGCCGTCGGGAGCCTTGCCCAGGGCCAGTGCGGCGGCGTCAGCCATGCAGATCCCCGAGTTCCTTCAGGTCCTGGTAGCGGTCGCCGATGCGATGATGCGGGCGGCCGCCGATCGACGCGCCGAGCGCCACCACCAACTCGTCGGGCGCCGGTGCGTCGCCGATCTGGAAATGCACCGTGAGATAGTGGGAGCGGCGGCCTTCATCGTTCTTGTCCATCAGCGGGATCATGATCGGCGTGTTCGGCCCGCCGCGCAGATTGGTGAAGGCGAGATAGGTCTTGGCGCCGACGGCGCGGCGATAGTGGTTGCCGAAATGCAGCGTGTGGATCAGCGCCGAAGCGTGCTCGACTTCGCCCGACGTGCCGCAGATGGCGGCCTTGCCGTAGCCTTCGATCGCTTCGCCGGAGCCGGCGACGCCAATGATCTCGTTGGTCAGCGTTTCGCCGAGCACCGGGGCGACGGCGCGAATCTCTGGCGACAGGTCCTCGGTGAAGCCGCGTCCGGCCCACGGGTTTGTCAGAACCGCCGCAACGCCGATCAGGCGCAGCGGGCGGGGCGCCGCCTTGCCGCCTTCGATCAGCGTGTTCTCGACATAGGTCACGATCTTGCGAATGGCCGGTTTCATGAAATTCCTCGGACGAAACGGCGCGATGCGGGTTCGTCATTTCTATCTCGTCTTATGGTATACCATGATATGGAGAGCCAAGAACCTTGTCAACCGGCCATGGAATCTGTTTTTGTGGCGACGCCAGAGTGCCTCGCCGTTCCATGGAAACGGCGACCCGCTCTAACTCTTTGTTTTGACGCAACTCCTGACGGAAAGCCGCTTCACACTTTTCCTGGAATTGCCCTAAGGGCGGAAAAAATGGCTGACGACACGCTTCGGATCGACCGTTCTGCCAAGACGCTGCGGACACTGGCGCTGGAGCGCATGCGCGAGGCGATCATGGATTTCCATTTCCAGCCCGGCGAAAGGCTGGTCGAGCGGCCGCTGTGCGACCAACTCGGCGTCAGCCGTTCGGTGGTGCGCGAGGTGTTGCGGCAACTGGAGGCCGAGGGCCTGGTGCAGATGGTACCGGGCCACGGACCAGCCGTGGCCAAGCCCGACCTCGGCCGTACCGACGAGATCTACGAACTGCGCGCGCTGCTGGAAGGCATCGCCGCGCGAGCCTGCGCGACCTCGGCCACCAAGGAACAGATCGCTCTTCTCGACGCCGCCCTGGAAAAGCTGCTCGAAGCCTGGGCCTCGGGCGCCCCGGTGGAGGTCATGCGGGCGACGGCCAGCTTCTACGAGGTGCTGTTCGAGGCCGCCGACAAGCGGATCGCCTGGGAGATCGTCACCGGGCTCAATGTTCGCATCAACCAGCTGCGTTCGATGACGATCGCCTCGGAAAACCGCCGCGAGCCGGCGATCAACGAAATGAACGCGATCATGGACGCCATCAGGGCGCGCAAGCCGGAAGAGGCGGAGGCGGCGGCGCGGCGGCATGTCGAATCCGCCTGGCGCATCGCCCGCGATGCGCTTCGGCTGCGGTCGCTGTAGAGTCCCGACCAACAAGAAAACGGCCCCGCAAGCGGAGCCGTTTCATCCGTTGCGATGTCGGCAGGTCTACTTGCTGCCGCCGTTAGCCTTGACGCTGCTGCAGAACTCCGGATGGGTGTTGGTGGGATTGGCGTTCTTCGACTCGTCGTCGCAGGCCGTCATCATCGCCATCTGGTCTTCTGGCGTCAGCGCCTTCCAGGCCTTCACGAAGTCATCGCTGCTGACCATCGTCTTCATGCTGGAGTCGGTATAGAAGGGCTGCATCTTGGCCGGGTCGTCGAGTGCCGACGTGCCGGTGTTTCCTGCGGCCAGCGCCGAGCCGGCGACCATCGAAAGCGCCATGGCGCCCAGCCCTATCATCTTGATGTTCACGATATAATCCTCCTGTTGCTTTGGGGATCGTCGAAGCAACGATCGAAGGCCAAACGACAGGTTTGGACGAAAGTTCCACGATGAGACGACTGGAGAGATGATAATTCTGTCGAAACAGGATCCGGCGCAAATTGAACCTTTTCGGTCGCCCAACGTTCGATTCAATTGTACTCCGCCGACGCCTGCAATGACGTTGCGCGGTTACCGGGAATTGGTCCTCAGTTCTTGTCGACCGGCTTCGATCGCATCCTGGAAACCGTCTCGCGTTCCGCCCGCTTGGAGCGCAGCGGCGGCAGCCCGCGGTCGATCAGGTCCATATCCTCCAGCACCATGTCCCCCATGCGCTTGAAGGCGACGTCGAGCGCGCCGGCGCGGTGCGCGGAGCGCAGGAAGCCGGGCAGGGTGCGCACCGGATGGTCCCTGGCCAGCGGCTCTTCCGGAAAGACATCGCTGGCGGCGACGATCTGGCCGTTGCGGACCGCCTGCATCAGCGCCGGGAAGTCGACGACACCGGCTCGGCTGAGCAGGATAAAGGCGGCGCCCTTGCGCATTTTCGCGAAGGCCTCGGTGCCGAGGAAGCCCTGGTTCTCGCTGGTCACCGAGGCGACGACGAAGACGAAATCGCTCTCCGACAGCACCTTGTCGAGCGAGGCGGGCTCGACGCCGTTGTCGATGAGGATCGACGGCGGCAGCCAGGGATCGAACACCCTGATCAGGGTGCGAAAGCCCGTCAGCAGGCGGTTCAGCGCGCGGCCGAGATCGCCGAAGCCGATGATGCCGACTTCGGCGCCGGAGAGAAGCCGCGCGGTCGCGTTGCCGTCGCCGCCCCACAGCTCCTTGCCTTGCCGGAAGGCCAGGTCGGCATCGACGATGCCGCGTGCCAGGTTGAGCGCCATGGCAAGGCCGAGCTCGGCGACCGGTTCGGCGAAGACCAGGCCGGTGGTGACGACATGGATGCCGCGGGCAAACAGTGTGTCGTAGGGCATGTTGTTGACCAGATTGGTCTCGACGTTGAAGACGCAGCGCAGCGCCTGAAGTCGTTCCAGCGTCTCCGGGCCGAGAGGCGGCTGGCCGACAATGTAGCGCGCCTCGGCAAGCACATGCGCCGGCAACCCGGCGACACCTTCGGGCGTTGTTTCCACGATGCGATATCGCTTGCGAAAGAGCGCCAGTTGCGGTGGTGTGAAGATCAGCTCGAGCGTGCGCGGCTCGGGTGCGCTGATGACCAGCGGCAAGGCATTGTTTGACATGATGTTTCCTCCCGGCGTTGCCGGATCGTGCCATTCACAGCGGTGTTTTACTCCGGATTAAACGATTTACAACTGCGAAAAATCGATTTATCCATTGAACTGGCGAGGTGGCATGCGGCTACCCGCCCTTCGGAGCAGAATGATGGCGCATCGGGAGACCCAGCAGCGGCGTCCGTCGATCCACGACGTGGCAAGCCGCGCCGGCGTGTCCGCCGCCACCGTCTCCAAGGTTTTGGCAGGCGTCACCACGGTGAAGCCCGAAAATGCGCAGCGCGTCTTCGATGCCGTCGATCTCCTCGGTTACCGTGTCGATCCGCTGGCGTCCGACATGCGCCGGGCCAAGCGGCGCATCATCGGCGCCATCATGCCAGAGTTCGAAAGCGAGTTCTTCGGCCAGATGGTCAGCGAGCTCGAGGGGCTCGCCGAGCAGCGCGGTTTCACGCTGGTCGCCGCCTCTAGCCGTGAGTCGGAAGCGCGCGAAAAGGAGATCCTGGCCCGCATGCACGACTGGCGCGTCGCCGGCATCGTGCTGGCGCCGGTGCGCAACGAGCATGGGCCGGCGGCCGGCTTCATGAAAGCCAACGGCATGACCGGCGTGCTGATCGACCGCGTGCTCGCCGACGACGCATTCGATACGGTTTCGGCCGACAGCGCCGCGGCAAGTGCGGAGGTGGCGCGCGCGCTCGTCGGCAAGGGCCATCGCCACATACTGGTCGTCGGTCTGGGCCAGCAGGCGGCAACTGTGCGCGCCCGCCTCGAAGGGTTTCGCGCGACCGCGCTGCAACTGGTGCCCGACATCCGCATCGACGTCGTGCTTGCCGAAAGCGAGGTCGAGCCGCTGCGGACGCTGCTCAGCGACTATTTCAGCGAGGGTGCCAATCGGGGTGAACGCCCGACGGCGGTCTATTCGCTGTTCCTCAAAGGCACGCTGGTGGCGCTTTCCGAATTCCGCCGTCGTGGCTGGCATTGCCCGGACGACATCTCGCTGGTCGGCTTCGACGACGCCGAATGGATGCAGGTGACCTGGCCGGCGATCGCCGCCGTGGTGCAGCCGGTGCGCGAGATCGCCAGCAATGCGATGGACGTGCTGTTTCGCAGGATCGAGGGGGAGGGCGGCCCGCCCAGGGCGCGGCTCGAGCCCTGCAAGGTGTTGATGCGGGAATCCGTTGGCTCGCCAGGCAGCGGCCCGCATTCGGGGGGAGGAAGCCGACAATAGCCCCCATTGTCGAAAACCGAGTGGCGCCGCACCTGGCTTTGGCTCGTGGCGCGTGACAATCAACAGGGAGGAAAACGTGACAGCATTCGTTCTGAAGATAAATCGATTTACGATGGCCTTGGGCATCGCTCTGGCGATGTCGGCAGTAGGCGCCGCCAAGGCCGAGGACGGCGAATACGGCGTGCTGATGAAAACGCTTGCCAACCCGTTCTGGGGCGCGATGGGCCAGGGCGTCGAGGACGGCGCCAAGGAAGCCGGGGTGAAATATTTCCAGCAGGCCGCCGAGAGCGACCAGGCGGCCGAGCCGCAGCTCAACCTCTGCAACACGATGCTGGAGCGCAAGCCGGTGGCGATGATCACCGCGGCGATCAACTCGACCAACCTGTTGCCCTGCCTGAAGGCGGCGCAGGATGCCGGCATCAAGGTGGTCGACCTCGACGGCAATCTCGATCCGGCGGTGCTCGACAAGGAAGGCATCAAGATCACCTTCCGCATCGGCTCCGACAATGTCGCGGCCGGCGGACAGGGCGCAGAATATCTAGTCTCCAAGCTCGGTAAGGACGCCAAGGGTCCGGTGCTGGTGATCGAGGGCCTTTCGGGCAACATCACCGGTCAGAAACGCGCCAAGGGTTTTGCCGACAAGCTCAAGGAACTGGCGCCGGGGCTGGAGATCGTTGCTTCGCTGCCCGGCGACTGGGATCGCGGCAAGGCGGCCTCGATCGCAACCGATACGCTGACCGCGCATCCTGACCTGGTCGCCATCTTCTCCGCCAATGACACCATGGCGCTCGGCGCTGTGGAATCGGTCTATGCGGCCGGCAAGGGTGAGCAGGTGACGATCATCGGCGTCGATGGCAATTCGGATGCGGTCAAGTCGATCAAGGAGGGCCGCCTCAACGCTTCGGTGGCGCAGCTCCCCTATCTGGTCGGCAAGCAGGCGGTCGAGAACGTCAAGAAGGCGCTCGCCGGCGAGAAGGTCGAGGAGAGCATCGCCGTGCCTACCTTGGTGCTGACCAAGGAAATGCTCGACGCCGGCAAGGAGCCGATGCTGCAATATGTGAAGTGAGCAGGGAATAGGGAATAGGGAATAGGCAGTAGGCAGTAGGCAGTAGGGGAGTAAGCGGTTCGCATCGCTTCAGGTCGCTCCTTAATCCACTACTGCCTAATCCCTACTGCCCTACTGCCTAACGGCCGCTCTCAAAGGTGCAAAGACATGGCTTCTGAACAGCCCGGTTTCTGGGCTCGGGTGCAGCGCGCATCCGTCGAACGGCTCCACATCAGGCTGGAGTCGCTGCTGGTGCTTGTGGCGCTGAGCGGGGCGATGGCGCTGCTGTCGCCGTTCTTCCTGTCGCTGAGCAATTTCCTCAACATCCTGCTCGCGACATCGACGATCGGCGTGCTGGCGATCGCCGCCACCTTCGTCATCGGCTCGGGCGGGCTCGACCTGTCGCTCGGCTCGGTCATGGGCCTTGCTGGCGTGGCGGGGGCCCTTGTCCC
>NZ_RZOF01000226.1:0-10639 GCF_003998955.1 Mesorhizobium sp. M4B.F.Ca.ET.017.02.2.1
ATAAGAGGGAGCTGCCGACACGGCGCGGAGAAGCGCGGGCGTCGTGCGACCCAGTTGCTCCATGGCAACGGCGGCTCTCGCGTTGGGCCCTTCGAACAGCGAGGCCCGCTTCTGCGGAGCCGTGATTTCAATCAAGAAGCAACTCGATCGTCGACGCCCGCCCGATCAGCCGAAAAGGTCGCCGCACGCCAAACAAAACGGCGATCGGGAAGGTCGCGTCATCGGTTTTGCCCGCCCAGCGCCGCTGGAGCCTGTCGAGGAATTTCGCAAACTCAACGCCGCAGCCGAAGGCCTCAGCGCGTTGTGCCAAGTCGTCAAGGTTCGCTACCGTCTCAGGCAGCACCGCACTTGTGATGGCGCCCATTTGGCGGCCAGATCAGCACCGTCGCGGTGATGCCGCTGTAGCGTCCTTCGCTTTCGGCCTCAAAGGGGAAAGCAGACATGTTGCCGACGGCAGCGGCAAATTCATTGTGCGCCGAGAGGGTGTAGGACCTTTTGCCAGCGAGATCCTTGCCCTTCATGAATTTGGTAGCAAGCCATACCGAGCCGGACTTGTCGGTGATCTGGCTTCGGGCGAAGTCCGCATCGATAATAAGCCGGTCCGGCAGGCCTTGGCGCATGACGGGTTCCCAGTCATGATCCGGATCCATCAAGGTGCCAATTGCTGCGCGACCGAGCCAAACGCCCATCTGGTTGACGATGGCCCCGATGCCGAGTTCGATCAGGCCGTGCTGATTGAAATATTCGTCCTGGTTGCCATCCACAAGACAGGGGGTTGGACACACGTTTTCCGAGCCGGGCGTCAGATGGTGCAGGTTGCGCGGAAAGCCCTTGCGCAGGGTGAAGGTGGGGCACCGCCACGGGTAGTCAGCGCCAAGCAGGACCTCAACGCGTTCGACCGGCAGGACGCCGTTAGGGGCGGTGCCCTTGGCGTGCCAGTGCGTTGGCATCTCCACGGCCAGATCAAGGAACAGGGTCGCCACGTCGTCACCGACGGCGATCAGGCCACAGCGCTGGCATTGCGGAATCTCTGTTGCGACACGCAGAAAGTGTTCCGCGTGCCGCTTCATGTCTGCCGAGGCCATGGCTCAGCCGTGGGATCTGGGCGTCGTCGTCACTCCGGTCACGCCGGCGATCGAGGCGGCCTTTTTCGGGGTCAGCGCCAGCTGCTTGGATGTGCCGACGCCGGTGATGTTGAACTCGACCGGCCCGTCGTGCTCATCGGCATACTCGGTCGTGCAGATGAAGCGTTCGGCCGAGGTGATCGAGACATATTCCCGCTTGGCCCGCTCATGAGGCGGGTTGTCGTCGTCCTTTTTGATGGGCTTGCAGGAGGCGACGATGATGGCGCCGTCACGGGTCTGGGAGAGTGCGTTCCTGGCGTCCTCGGACACCTTGACCTTCTCGCCCATCTCGGACCAGCGGTCGTGGCTCAGGGTGCGCCAGGAGCAGTGGTGCGGCGTCTCCATGACATCGTAGCTGAGCCAGTCCTTGTTACTGTCCTTGTGGCGCTGCCACAGCCGGTCCCAGATGGAGACGTCCGCGTCGCCACCGGTCAGGAAGCGGCAGCGGTCGGCCACGCCGTCGCCGGCGATGGAGAACCGCACGATCGCCGAGGAGTTGTTCTTCTCGAGGACTTCGATCAGCTCCTTGTCGTCTTCGTCGACGTACATCGGCGCCAGCAGGCGGCCTTCGAACTGGCCCGTGTTCACGCGGTCAGCTGCGGTCAGCAGGCCGTCCTGCTTGACCGGGATGTCCGTGAGATCATCGGTCTTGCCGTCTTTATCCTCACCGAGGATCAGGATGCGGTCGCCTGAACCGGTGCCGGTCAGGCCCTTCTCTTTGAACAGCGCGACCCGGCGCCGCGCTTCGGTGGCCCACGCCTTGGCCTCGTCGCAGAGCTTGTGCTGCTTGCTGGCGCGCCGGAACACGATCGGCGACGACCACATTTCGCGGATCAGGATGAGGTTCTCGTCACCCTCCGGGAAATCCTCGGGCGGGCCGAGGTGGAAATGCGTCGTGAGCCCGGTCACGTGGTCGGAATCCGGGTGCGAGAGCAGGAAGGCGTCGACGTAGAGCCGGCCCTTGTCGTCGCGGGAGAGGCGCCTCTTGAGATCCTGGGCAACGTCGTAGGTGTCGTCCTCGGGATCGTCGGCGGCGGCGCGGATGTTGATGTCGACGAGGATCGTTTGCCGAGCTAACCCATGGAAAGCTTGCGGCCCTCGGCATCCTCGCCGCCGTGCATGCGGGCTACCTGATCTTCGGCGTCACCAAGCGAGCCACGCTTGACGCCTCGAAGGCATATGCCCGCCAACTCACCCTCAGCTGCGAGACGCTGATGGTGCAGATGAAATCGGCCTGAGCTGCAACGTTCCCTGTGGCGCGCACGAGTGTCGCCAAGCTGTACAGGTTCAGGTTTTTGAGCCAAGCTGGTGCGGAAATTGAAAGCCTGCCCGTGACCGACCGCGAAATCCACCTTTACCTCGATGACAGCGGCAGCCGTGAGCCAGACCGAGAGCCCAGAGAGAAGCGCCGGGACGAAATGGATTATTTCGCCCTCGGCGGCATCCTCATCAACGAGGAAGACGTCGATGAGCTCTATGCCCGCCACAAGGCCTTCTGCCAGAAGCACGGCATCACCTACCCGCTCCACTCCTGGGCGATCCGGGGCGGCCGTGGCGACTTCGGCTGGCTGAAGAAGCCGGAGTCCGCTTTTGAATTCCTGGGAGACTTGCAGGGGATGCTGCTTGGGCTGCCCGTGATCGGCATCGCCGCGGTCATCGACCGACCGGGCTATGTTGCCCGCTACCGCGACCGGTACCGGGACCAGCTCTGGTTCATGTGCAAGACCGCCTACTGCATCCTGATCGAGCGCGCCGCCAAATATGCCCGCAGCCAGGACCGCAAGCTGCGCGTGTTCTTCGAGCGCGCCGGCAAAGCCGAGGACCGCGACCTGGTGGCCTACACGCGGATCCTGAAGACGCAGGGGATGCCGTTCGACGGCGCCAACTCCGCCAGCTACGGGTCGTTAACTGCCGAGGAGTTCAGGGACATCGTGCGCGGGGAGCCCCGCGGCAGAACCAAAGCCACGCCGATGTTGCAGATCGCCGATCTCTACCTCTATCCGATGGCCAAGGGCGGCTATGACCCGTCCTACCGGCCCTACAGGGCCCTGATGGACCACAAGCGTCTCATCGACGCGCACCTGCAGCCCGAGGACCTGGCATCCTGCGGCATCAAATACAGCTGCTTTGAACGGATAAAAAACAAAGACCCGGACTAGCCGGGCCTTCGTTTTGAAAAGTTCGGCTGGCGCCTGGCGCCAACCCCGGAGCGATGCTCACGCCCAAAGTATGGGTATTGACGCTCTCTTTGTCAACACCCCGGGTGAACCTCTGGTCGGGGGGTCCCTATCTTATCACTTGCATATAGCACGGTTCGTCTGATCGGCACTTCATATTATCAAGTCCTCTTCTTTGGGTGCAGCGCGGTTCCCCGGCCCCTGAATCCAGGGACATAGGCCGGGCGAACCTTGAAACACCCTCCCCCTGAATGCAGAACCGTCCCCAATGCCCTTGCGTCATCACGGGAAACCACCATATCTAGGCGCAGTTCATCACAGGGAGCCTCAGATGGCCCAGCCAGAAACCGCCAAGGCAGACGTCGACAAGCTACGCACCAACGAGAAGAAGTGGACCAAGGCACTCATGGCCACGGGCTGGAGCGCTTTCCCCAACATCATCATCGAGAAGCAGCAGGCTCTCGGCCTCGATGCGCTCGACATGAACATCATCATCCACCTGGTCCAGTACTGGTGGCTGCCCGACAACCTTCCCCACCCCTCGGTCGAAACCATCGCCAAGGCGATCGGGGTGACGCCCCGCACCATTCAGAAACGCATTGCCGCCCTCGAGGCCCTTAAACTTCTTGGCCGGGAGGAACGGCGCAACACGCCCAATGGCAGCATGACGAACCGCTATCATTTCGATGGCCTGATCGAGGCCGCCAAGCCGTTTGCGCTGGAAAAGGCCGCCGAGATCAAGAAGGCGGCCGAGGAGAGATCGAACCGGTTGAAGCGTAAGAAGCCGCAGCTGGTCGTGGACAACGATGCATAGGCAGATCGTGGCGTAGCTCAGAGGATAGAGCGCCTCGCTTTCGACCTGGGTGGTGCGTGACACCGCTATCTAGGGGCGAGGAGGTCCCAGGTTCAAGTCCTGCCGTCACGTCCAAGGCCCACCGGGAGTCGTGCCATGCACGGAGAATCTCAATCGAACGGCGTCATATCGGTCGGGGGCACTTCGACTTGAGACTCCAGAACACCAAAATCAACTGGACTGCATGATCCCAGAATCGGAAGGCGCCACCCCGTTCGGTATTTTCCTGCTCGCCGACTCCTTTTTGCAGGCCGCGAAGGCCGTTGATGCCGGTCGCCGCGGTCTGACGTCGGGACCGACCAGGTTGCTTTGCTACCATGCGTGCGAACTCTTCCTGAAATGCTACCTCCGCAGCGCGGGCCGAGACATTGAGGCTTTGCGGGCCTTGGGGCACAATCTGCACGAGATGGCTGTGGCCGCTCAAGGTTCAGGCCTGGTCCTGCCTGCCAGAACTGTCAGCCAAGCCAAAACTCTGGCCGACAAGAACGATTATGTGCGTGTGCGCTATATGGTGGTTGAAAAGCCCGGAGACATCCGACCGGAAGTTCTGCTGGCGATGACTGAAAGCATCCGAGAGAGCGTCAGGCTGGCGCTCGGCATGGATCCGCTCGGCAACCCACACCCTTAAGCGCGCCGCCCCAGCGAACTATTCTTTTCGTCAGGCCCCGCTTTTTTCGGTGTCTCGCCCACGAAGACGCCCGGTCGGTCCATGCGAAGGAGTACGGCGCAAGGGAATACGCCGATTGGCGCCTCCGGACTGACGAATTCCAGGCCGACCTGCACCGCCGTGGCGTGCCGTCAGGCCGATCGCCTGGTAGCCCGGCGTTTGTCCGCTTCCGTAGGCAATCTCTGCTACAGTTCTCCCATGTCCCTGTTCTCCCATCTCGATCCGTATCTGCTCAACCCAGCCAACGATCCACTGGTGTTCGACGCCACGCTGGCAGGCCACGGGAGCTACACGACGGAACATTTCGTCTTGCGCCTCAGTCCCCGCGCCCATGAGCTTGTCGACGCGCTCACCCAGCGCGACACCGAGGGTCATGACGCAGCCGAACTGTACCAAGCCTACTCGACCTATCTGCACGAAACCGTGCATTGGTGGCAGCACATGGGGTCCACTGCGGGACTCATCCTCAGCCTGGCGTACCCGGCGCAAATCTATGGCAGCATGACGTCTCTTCAGACCTTTGCGCGGGGCGCCGGCGTCGCCAAACCTGTAAAGGCTTGGGCGCACAGGGCGATGCTCGACGGTCGGACGCACTCTGATCCGGTGCTCGCCGCCGCCAATATTGCCGTCAACAACGCGCTCGACATCAAGTTCTACAAGCAACTTGCCTGGTCGCCGAAGTCGATCCTCTCGCTGGAGCAAACGCCCTATTTTCAGAGCGTCGGGCACAGCTACCTCAAAACCTATGGTGAGATCGTCCACGCGATCAACGGGTCCTGTGACTTCGCGGAAGGGCAATTTCCCGACCCCGGTCGCTGGGATGCACAATTCCTCAAACTTCAACTCAGCCGGATTGAAGGCTTCCATCGCGGTGCGCGCCCACCTTACGCCGACATCGGCATCCAGCAGATATTCGAAGGCCAGGCCCGCTTTTGCCAAATTCAGTATTTGGCATCGTCAGGCGGTCCCGAGCTGCTTCAGACGTATCGCGAGCAAGGCTACTTTGCGCCCGTCTATGTCGACTCGTTTGAACTGTTCCTGGTGCTTACTGGGACAGAATGGCCCGAACGGTATGACAGCCCGATCGTCGGCCTGTTTCTGCTGATCTGCGATCTGGCAATCAACCCGACGAGGGGGTTTCCGCTCGACATCGAGTTCTTCGAGGACTTTATCCGCGACGTTGATCCTGGCGCGCGCTTCACAAGACTTTGCCTGGCCGCAGCCGAAACCCCCGAGCTCGCCCAGGCGGTGCAAAATTTCTCCGCTCAGGAGTATGAGCACGTCGCGGCGCGACTGAGCGAGCGATGCGGATACGATGATCCGCGGACGGGACTTGCTGCCGTGGTCGGGCTGCTCGGCGACAAGGGCCCTGTCGATGCCCTGATGGAGGAGCATCGTACGTTCAACTATGCCGGTGTGAACATGCCTGTCCGGGTCCTGGTCTCGCACTTCATCGCTTTTTGCCGAGACAAGCAGCGCAGTCCCGAATTTTTCTGTTGGCCGGGCATCTGGATGGCGGGAGACAACTTCAACCCTGAGGCCGGATCGCTGTTCGTCACCCATCTGTCCCTCTTCCAGGACAGAGGTGACACCGAGCAGATCTTTCCTCGCGCCGTGCGCGGCCGGAGCCCCGAAAACATCAAGAAACTGGTCAACACCTTCTTTGGCGGAATGCTCGTGTTCGATCTCGCCCTGCAATGGGTCCTCGAGCCGGGACCTTTCCGCTACGATTTCAAATGGCTTACCGGGAAATCCGAAAATGCTGCACTGATCGCCTTGGCGAGCGACAGTTCGCGCAGTACTACGGCCCGGATCCTGACACCTGCACTCTGATCGACTCGCCTGTTCCCTGAGGGTCCCGACGAGCGCCTAGCCACATGCCGGAGGTGCAGGCACCGGCCGGCATGCCAGCCGTGGGGGGTGTGACGCGCCCCCGTCCTGACCCAAGTAACGACATGCGAGATGGCGATGCTTGCCTTTCACCGTGTCTTACGTACAATGTCCGTACGATATGGATTCGGTACGGACTTGATTGGAGGTAGATATGGTGAAAACCGAGCGATTCGAGCTCAGGCTCGATGAAAGCACGATTGACCGGATCGATGCTTGGCGGGGAGAGCAGCGTGACCTCCCTTCGCGGGCAGAGGCCATCCGCACCTTGGTGTATACTGGGCTTGAGGCTGGTCGGCGCAAGGCCTTCCGGCCGACCAGCTCTGAAAAACTGATCATGTGGATGCTAGCCGAAGTCCTGCGCCAGCATAAAGGCTACGAGGACATGAAGTCAGTCGAGTTGATTCAGAGCGCCATCTACGGAGGCCATTTCTGGGGCCTGGAATGGGAAATGTCGGGCATCTTTCACGATGAGGTCGACGACCCCGAGGCGCTCGACTTCGTGGTCGACACGATGGCGATGTGGCGAGCCATTGAATGGGGATATGAGAAGCTCAGTCCCGAAGACAGGCAGCGCGTCGAGGACCAGGTGAAGTACTGGGGGAAAAACCCCAAGTTTGACGGCTTCGACGGGAACGAAGAGGGACGCTACATGTCGATGGCCAAATTCATGGTCGAAAAGCTCGGGCGCTTTGAGGAGTTCAGGGACAGATCCCTGAACGCTCACGCCAACACGGTGTCGACTTATCGCGAGATGCTGCAGAAATATGCCGAAATCGAGGCCCGCCGCGGTTCGCCGGCATACAGGCGTGCCGGCCAGTTGCTCAACGCCGACGAGCTCATCGAGCTCCTCAAGCTCCGGTAGCGAATGGTGCAGAGTCGCTGGCCACGATAAGCTCGGGTCGGCGTGGAATCGTCAGTTTGCGGACCGTTCCAAAACTGCCTTTAGATTATTCAAAATGGCGCGCCGCATCTCCTCGGCGCCCAGGCCCACAACGTCGCCAAGCATGCGAACGGCCTCGTCCACGCCGCCCGGCGTGACGGGGGAACCATCTACCTCCACGAAGGGACCATCCGTCTCCGTGAGCAGCCGGTCGAGCGGCAAGGTCCCGAGGAGAGCCACTGACCGCTCGGACCTGAACATGGCCTGGTTGACGGAAAAATAGCACCCGAGAGCCGCAGCCCGCCGCGCGTCTGCGACCGATCCGCTGAACCAGTGCAGCACCACCTTGCCACTGCCCTTGGGAAGCAGCTCCTCGATGTGGTCGAGAACCTTCGACGCCGTGCGGACGCTATGCACGGAGAGGATCTTGTCCCCCGCCCTCTGGCAGGAGGTTAGAATACGCCTGAAGACGTCGACTTGACGATCGATCGAGCGGTAGTGTGCGGGGCTCGCATCGAGACCGACTTCGCCGACATACCTCGTCTCGGGCAACAGCGCCTCGAACAGGGGCAGTTCGGTCCAGCGCTGCTCGGCAAGATGCGGGTGAATGCCGAGCCCAATGCGCACAAACTCGGCGCCCTTTGCAAGGTTCATGTTCTGCCTGAACGCCTTCGGCGTCGTCGTCACCGCGAGCGTCGCCACCTTAGCCTCTTCGCAGGCTCTTATAGCCGCGGCCGGATCTGGATACAGGTCCAGGTGACAGTGGAAATCGACGAGGCGTGGTGCAGACATGCTCAGCTAGGCTTCGCCCTGACGGGTTCGAGGAAATGGGCCACTTCCTGCATCCCTCGCACGAAGACGTCAACATAGTCGTCAATCTCGGACGGCTCGTCGGTCAGCGGACCGGGGATGCGCGCGAGGGCCTTTGCGGCCCGCGGATTCCGCCGTAACCGCTCCGCCATCAGCTGAAACGACCTCACATGTTCGCCCTCGGCCTCGAGCGTATCGAGACGACGCGCCGCCAAATCCTTCACCACATAGGGTGTCGTATCCGACTCGTTCGCGTCCAGGCCGGCTGCCAGGGATGCTCTGCGGATCAGACAGGGGACGCACGTTCCGCAGTGCTGCGGTGGCAGGCCTCTGTAGCGGGCTTTCGCCGGCGAGGAACACGACATCGACGAGGGAATGGCCCGTCGCAACAGCGCCGGATCCTCGCAATCCCTGACCATCTGACCCTTGGTCACGTGGCGATAGGGGTTTTCCAGACGCCGGGCGATGCCAAGCCCCCGCATCAACTCGTTGAAGCGCGCCATGTAGAATGGGTGAGTGGTGCGGGTGCTGAGCGAACCGAGGCGGAGCGGGTCGAGGGGTACGTTGAGGCCGATCAGGCCGTTCTCGGGCACGCGGACCGGGGCGTCAGACGTCAGCCCCGAAGCCGCCAAAATGGCCAACGCGAAAAACAGGAAGGATCTCCCCCTCTGGCTGTTTTCCACCTCGCCGGTGTCGACATGGTTGCGGTCGAAGCCGAGGCGCGCCCGCAGGGACAACGGCTCGTTTGTTTTGTAATTCTTGCGCAGCAAGTCCAGCAGCAACGTCTGCGCCTTGCTCGTCTCCGAATCCCAGTAATGGCTCACCAGAAGCGGCTTCCCGCCCCCGGCCAGGAAATCCAACGCCCCGACGAGACTGTCCAGACCGCCGGAGAACAGACACACTTCGTCCGGCTCGGCGAGGCCCAGCGACGGCCGCGCCGTTGCGATCGTCGCAAAGGGTGCGGGCCGTGCCCTGAACACGATACGCCAATGGTCGCCCGTCAAGAACCTGAGAGTGCGGGCGAGCAACGCTCCCTGCGCCGCCCACAAGTCAGGCTCACGCACCGGCACCACTAGGTCCAGCTCCCGGGTCCAGCCGTCCTGTGCATTCGCGGAGCGCGAGACGCGGGTGTCGGCCGCGTTGACCATGGCGGCGACGATGACGAGGTCGATCGCGGTTTCCGTCCGCCGGAGACCGAGGTCGGCCAACGTCTGCAGCGCGTTGCCGATGCCGTAATCGAGCCGCTTGTTCGCGGCCACGAACTGGACCGTCACCGGCGTCGCGTCCGGCTGGACGACCGGCACGGCCCCGTTATCCGCCGCACCCAGGCGGCCGACAAACACGAAACGTCTCATGCGCTATCCCCCAGGATGCGGATCAGTTCGAAGGACTGCTCGTAGATGGCCTGGACGAAGGCCTCGACGCCCGCGTAGGGAACTGACGCCAGCGTGCCGCCCGCAGCCGCGAAGCGATCGCGGACGGTGCCCTGGATGAAGTCGTGCAGCGTCCTCTGAATGATCTCGACCGCGGCAACGTCGGTCGGGAGCCGTATGGACCTGCCCCCGATCTCGTTGAACAGCTTGGTCTCGATCGAGCGTGCGAGCGCACCGGTGAACACGGCGTCCAGCACGTCGGGCGTGGCGCCATCGAAAGGCAGATCTCCCGCCGCGCCGAGCTCGCCCACGGTCTCGAGCATCGCGTTCCTCGCAATGGCCTCATCAATCGTCCCGCCGTCAGGGCACAGGAGGTCCGTGAGGGCGAGGAAGACGTCGGCTATCGGGGCGCCGACGAGGCTCTGCAGGTTGAAGAACCGCAGAGCCGCAGCCGGGCCGTTCTGCGCCACCTGACCCAACAGCTGTCCCAGGCCAGTCATCACCCTGCGGGACGGCGCCATGGCACGGGCAGCGTTGCGTGCACCGCCCATGGCTCTGACGTACTTGCCGGCGGCGCGCCTCAGGTCCCTGCCGCCACCCCCGCGCGAGCGGGCCGCACGGGAGAAATCCGAGCGAGCGGAGCCGAGTGGCTTGCCCGCCGCCGGTGACGCCAGCGGGGGCAGCGGCTGTGGCACGGGAACCGGGTTCGGCGGTGTGCCCGACGGGGCAGGAACCGGAGTTGCTCCGGGCTGCCCCGGCGGGGCGGGCACGGGAAGCGGTGTCGGAAGGGGCGGGGCCGACGGGGTCGACGCGGCGACGTCGTCCACCCAGGTTGGGAGCAGCGCCCGGGGGGAACTGGGCT
>NZ_RZOF01000227.1:0-10621 GCF_003998955.1 Mesorhizobium sp. M4B.F.Ca.ET.017.02.2.1
GCGCTGCGCCGACCGTGACCGAGCGCGAAGCGCCGATAGTGTTGGTCTGCACCGCGCCAACGGTCCTGGTCTCAGCGGCCCCGACGGTGTCGATGCGCGCCGCGCCGACGGTGATGGTCTGGACTATCGCCACGGTCTGCGTGTGATTGGCGCCGATCGTTTCGGTCGAGTTCGAGCCGATGCCGATCGTCTCGTCCGATCCCACCGTGAGCGAGCGGTTGGCGCCCACCGTCTCGGTGTCGTTGCTGCCGATGTTCGTCGTCTGGTCGACGCCGATCTTGGCCGTCTTGTTGTTGCCGACGTCCTCGTCGAGGTTGTGGCCGACGGAGTGCTTGGCGTCATGGTCGATGCGGTCGGACTGGTCATGCTGGACCAGCTTCGTGCGGTCGTGCTTGATCAGAAGGTTGTGATCCTTCTGGGCCTGGAAATTGACCAGCTCGGAACCGGCCTTGTCCTCGAACATCAGCTCGTTGTAGCCGCCGCCGCCCTTGGACGAGTTCGATTTCCAGCCCGATTGCGTCGCGTTGCCCGGCAGCCCGTAGGGCGGCATCTGCGAGGCGTTGTAGACCCGGCCGGTGATGATCGGCAGGTCCGGATCGCCCTCGATGAAGTCGATGATGACCTCCTGGCCGATGCGTGGGATCTGGATGAAGCCCCAGCCGCTGCCGGCCCAGGTTTGCGAGACGCGCACGAAGCACGAGCTATTCTCGTCCTTCTTGCCCAGGCGATCCCAGTGGAATTGCACCTTCACCCTTGCATATTTGTCGGTGAAGATCTCTTCGCCGGATGGGCCGACCACGGTCGCCGTCTGCGGCCCGCGCATGATCGGCCGCGGCGTGATGCGCGGCGGGCGATAAGGCAATTTGGTAGGCGCGAGGCCCAGCACGATCCTGAAATTCTCGCTATGCCCCTCGTTCTGGGTCCGGTAGCCCGGATCGAACAGCCGGTACTCGGCGCTGAGCACCAGATAGTCCTGGTTCTGGTCGTCGCGCGGAAAACTCTCCAGCTTGAACTTGCAGCCGGCAAAGAGCCCGCGCACGGTGCCCACCGCGGTGCCGCGCTGATGCACCGCCTGAAGTTCCTCGCGCCGAATCCCCGCGATCTTGTCGCCGCGTCCGACATCCAGATGCGCTCCGGGCTGGCGATAGTTTTCGCCCGCGGCCTCCTTGTGGCCGAAGGGCTGCGCCGATTTCGCCATCAAATCCGCGCCGGGCTTCTCGAAATCATAGTCGGTGTGGGCGTAGGCGCCGGGCCGCACCGAACTGCCTGGAATCCATTCGGTGATGTATTCGACATCGCGCCGCGAGGCCTGCCCCTCGAAATTGTAAAGCACCTTGTCGTAGCCCGGAGCCGGCTTCAGCTTGCTCATCGCATCGCACAGAATGAGCGTGTGCTTGCCCTCGTCATATTCGAAGAAATAGAAGATACCTTCGTGCTCCATCAACCGCTGCACGAAATCCAGGTCGCTCTCGTCGTACTGCACGCAGTATTCGCGCTGCGGATAGGACCCCTGCAGCCGCTTCTCGAATTTCGCGATGCCGTATTTCGAGAAGATCTTCTCGATGATCTCCACCGCGGTCATGTTCTGGAAGATACGGCAATCGGTGGTGTTGCCGAGGAACCAGAGCCACGGCCTGATGACCGCTTCATAGTAGGCCAGCCGGTCCTCGATGCGGGTGAGCCGGAACTCGGACACCAGGCCGCTGAACCAGCGCTTCGGATCGGTCTCACCCTCGATCGAGACGGAGCCGCCCAGCATTTTCAGCGGATCGACATCGTGGTTGGTGCTGACGAACCCGATCGTATGGGCGAAGCAACGGCTGATCTCATCGCGTCCGACAAGATGGGTGAAGGTCAACAATTCGGCGCCTAACGGCGTCTGCACAACCGTGGCACGTTCGTTCGGCATAGGTCGTGCCCCTCCAGGACGCGGCCGCCAGTGTGATGGATTTGAAGTTCCCCCTATGTTAACCGCATCACGTTCGGGGACTTCCCGGATTGCCACACTAGGCTTCGTTCAGCCTACCATATGTTTTCCCACCGGCCAAAAGGAACGACGGGCGGGCAAAGCTTGCGCCGGAGGCAGTTGTGAAAGGCTGCTGTCGTGTTGTCCTCGCAAACTGCTAGAATGGCGAAATAGATCAGCGGTCCGCGGCCAATTCATATGTTCATCAGTCTGCAGATCAACAATGTCGAGGCCGTACCCGCAGGTCTCCCCCTCGGCTACGGATCGCGGGACCGCAGCTTTGAAATCGGGCGCGAAAATTGCGACTGGACCTTGCCCGACCCGGACAAATTCATCTCCGGCCGGCATTGCGAGGTGCGGTATGAGGCGGGAGCGTTCTGGCTGCACGATGTCTCGCGCAACGGTACCTTCGTCAACGGATCGAGCAAGCGCCTGGCCGCGCCGCATCGCCTCGGGCACGGCGACCGGCTGCTGATCGGCCGCTACGTCATCTTCGTGTCTCTCGACGACGAGCGCAGCGCGACGGGCCACCCTCATTCGCGATCCGGTTCGACGCAGCGCGAAATGCCGGCCCCGACGGGCCGGCCGCAGGAATTCAGCAACGAGCCGTTCTTCAGCTCGCGCGACCAGCGTCAGGCGCCGGCCTCGACGTCCTCATTGCGGCAGGCCGCCCCGCCGCCTTCGGCCGCGCAGCACCCCGGCGCGGACGAGATCCTCAGGGATATCGCGCGGGCTGCCGGTATCTCGCCGGACCTGCTTCAATCGCGCGACCCGCATGAAGTCGCAGCCGAAATCGGCGCGGTGCTGCGGACGACGGTCGAGCAACTGGCCTTGCTGCTGAAGGCCCGCGCGGCCGCCAAGATCCTGGCCAAGAGCACCCACCGCACGATGATCAGCGCGGCCGACAACAATCCGCTCAAATTCGTGCCCGGAACCGACGACATCATGGAAATCATGTTCGCGCGGCGCAGGGCCGGCTATCTTGATGCCAGGCACAGTGTCGAAGACGCCTTCCGCGATCTCAAGACGCACGAATTGGCCACCTATGCGGCCATGCAGGCGGCGCTCTCCCGGCTGCTTGACGACCTGTCGCCCGAGGCGATCGGCAAGAAGCTTCCGCCCACGTCGTTCAGCTCGAAGAAGAACCAGGCCTGGGATGCTTTCGTGGCCACCTGGCGAACCATGGAGGAAGCCCACGAAAACGGCATGCTGGACATATTCCTGGCCTATTTCGCCGAAGCCTATGCCAAGGCCGATAAGCAAAAATAGCGTGTAAAATCCGGCTCTAGGGCCGGATTTCTGCACCGCCGCCGTTAAGAATAATCCCCGCCATTCCGCGCATATGGTTCCAATCGGCGGCTTCTGAGATTACGATCACATACGACAGTTCGCCAGGCGGTTACGGCTGAATGACCCAGGGGTCTGCGGCAAATGTCATGTTACGGCGGGATCGCGTTCTGTAGCCTAGCTTCCACCGGACACTCCCCGCGTCAGCAGGGCACGAATTCTTTGCTTCTGCCCATGCCTGGTCTTGCGCGCCGGCACGGCCGCCATGCGGGAACGGAAGGCCAGCAATGAGCTCGAAGGACGATCCCTTCGGCCCCGCCGGCAAGACCGTCATTCGCGCCAATCCGCGACGCAGGCAAAAGCCGGCGCCGGCGCCGCCGGCATCCGCCGATGGCGGGCAGTCCCTGCCTGTGCGGGATTCGACGGTTTTCGATCCGCAGGGCGGACAGCGCATGCCGCCGGGCTGGGCATCCGGAACCGTGATCTATCAAGGGGCGGCGTCCAATGCCGGCCCCTTGGAGACCGCGCCCTCGCCGGCGCCGCAGCAGGACGTCCTGCTCGACGCCGCCGGCAGCATCACCTACCCCACGGCAAACCCGATCCTCGCCGCCGCCGCGCCTTTGCTGCTGCTGTTCAGCCAGCTCAGGCTCATCCCCGTCGAAAGACATGCCGAGCCGCTCGCCGGGCATATCGCCGAGGCGATCGAAAAGTTCGACCGGACGCTGCAGAAGTCAGGCATCGCCGAAGAGGACGTGCGGATCGCGAAGTTTGCGCTTTGCGAAACCGCCGACGATCTTGTCGGCAACCTGCCCTGGCCCGAGGGAGACGGCTGGGCAGGACATGCCATGCTGTCGCGGTTCTTTCACATCAAGTCAGCTGGCGCGGGCTTCTATGAAGCGCTGAACAAGCTGCTCGCGGACCCGGAAGCGCACTACGACCTGCTCGAATTGATGCATGGCTGCCTGTCGCTGGGGTTTGAAGGACAATACCGCGGCCTGGCGCGCCAGGGCGACAATCTCGAACGTATCCGGCGCGACGTCTTCGACACGCTCCGCTACTTCCAGCCGCCTGCCTCGCAAGACATCTCGCCCCGCTGGCAAGGCATGGCGGCCGTCATGGCGCAGCCGTCGGCCCGGCTGCCATTGTGGGCCGTGGCGGCCGCCGCGGCGACGCTGGTGACGGCGGCGTTTTTCGTCCTGCGCGTTCTCATCACCGATGAGGGCGATGCGACGGCCGGAGAGCTGCTGGCGCTCAATCCGTCGACGCCGGTCACCATCGAGCGCGCCGGCGTGGCGCCGCTGGCCGAACCGGCGAAAGTCGCTCCTCCCCCTCCAACTCCCGTCGCGCTCACCCAGATCAACCGCATCCGCGCAGCGCTGGCGAAGGATCTGGTGCGCGGCGGGCTGGCGGTGGGCACGCAAGGCAGCTTCATCGTCGTCGAGATAAACAACGTCCTGATGTTCGAACCCGGCAAGGCCGAGCTGAAACCGGAGTTCCAGTCCGTTGCCGCCGACATCGCCGGGGCGCTCGACGCGGAGCCGGGACCGATCAGGATCGTCGGTCACACGGACAACGCAAAGCCACGCAAATCGAGCACGTTCAAGTCCAATTTCGACCTCTCCGTCGCCCGCGCCAAGGCCGTCGAGGCGCTGATGGCGCCCAGGTTCAAAGACCCGTCGCGGATCACTGCCGACGGCAAGGGCGAGGACGAGCCGATCGCCGACAATGCGACGCCGGAAGGCCGCGCCACCAACCGCCGCGTCGATGTGATGATCCCAAAGGAGGAGACATTATGAGCGCGGCCCGCCGGAAGCGCCCATGACGCAATGGCTGCTGCGCATACTCAACGCCCTCGCCTTGGCCGGCTTCGCGGCAGCCGTCTGGTTTGCCGGGCCGTTGATCCGCTATGCCGATAGCCGCCCGCTGGGCCCGGTGTGGCTGCGCGCAGCGATCATCGGCCTGGCTGTGGCCGCGGCCGTACTCTTCTACACGATCCGGTTCTGGCAAAGGCGAAAGGCGCAAAAGGCGCTTGAAGCCGCAATCGTGCGCAACGACGCCGGCAATGACGATTCGCAGGTGCTCGAGGCCCGCATGAGCGAGGCCATCGCGACGCTCAAACGCTCGAGCGGCAAGCACAATTTTCTCTACGACATCCCCTGGTACATCGTCATCGGTCCGCCCGGCGCCGGCAAGACCACGGCGCTGGTCAATTCGGGCCTGAAGTTTCCGCTTGCCGGTTCCGGCACGGCGCAGCCGGTGGCCGGCATTGGCGGCACCCGGTCCTGCGACTGGTGGTTCACCGACGAGGCCGTGCTGATCGATACCGCGGGACGCTACACGACGCAAGATTCCGACAAGGCGCGCGACAACAAGAGCTGGCTCGCCTTCCTGTCGCTGCTCAAGAAATATCGCGCCAGGCAGCCGATCAACGGCGTCATCCTGGCTGTCAGCCTGGCTGATCTCATGAGCCTCGACGACCGGCAGCTTGATGCCCATGTCACCGAGATACGCAGCCGCCTGCGCGAAACCCATGAAACGCTCAGGATCCAGTTTCCGGTCTACCTGCTTTTCACCAAGGCCGACCTCGTCGCCGGTTTCATGGATTACTTCGGCGGCTTCGACGAGGCGCGCAGGCGCCAGGTGTGGGGCGCGACCTTCCAGACCACCGACCGCAACAAGAACATGACCGGCGAGGCGCCGGCCGAATTCGATGCCCTGGCGGCGCGCCTGGCGGACGAGGTGGCCGACCGGCTGCAGGAAGAGGCGGATCCGGTCGCGCGCATATCGATCTTCGGCTTTCCGGCGCAGTTCGGCGCCTTGCGCAATCGGGTTGCCGGCTTCATCGGCAGCCTGTTCGACCCCTCCCGCAGCGAGGTCAATGTCAGCCTGCGCGGCCTCTATTTTTCCTCGGGCACGCAGGAAGGAACGCCGATCGACCAGGTGCTCGGCGCCATAGGGCGCAGTTTCGGCAGCAGCGCCCAGGCCCATCTTTCCGGGACCGGCAAGAGCTTTTTCCTCCACGATCTTCTGGCCAGCGTCATTTTCGCCGAAGCCGGCTGGGTTTCGTATGACAGGTCGGCCGAAAGGCGCGCGGCGATCGCCAGATATGGGGGCATCGGCGCAATTGCCTTGGCCGCCGCCGTCGCCCTCGGCGCGTTTGCGCTCAGCTTTACCGCCAACCGATCGCTGCTCGCCGCAACGACGCAGGCGATGAGCCAATACCGCCAGGCGGCGGAACCGCTGCTCAACAGCACCGAGGTCGCCGACGTCGACCTCGAGAACGTGATTGGCCCGCTCGACCAGCTACGCAACCTGCCAGCCGGATTCGAGACCGGCGACACTCCGACGCCTATCGAGGAGACGTTCGGCCTCGGCCAGCGGGAACGGCTTCTTTCAGCGTCCAAAACGGCCTACCGGCAAGCACTGGAACGAAGCTTCCGCTCGCGCCTGCTGCTGCAGGCCGAGCGCACGATCCAGGCCAGGATGGCCGATCCGGCGGCACTCTATGAGCCGCTGAAGATCTATCTGATGCTCGGCGGCAAGGCGCCGAAGGTCGACGACGAGCTGGTCGTTTCCTGGATGAGGCAGGACTGGGAGCAGAACCGCTATCCCGGCGAAAACAACCGCGAAGGACGGGCCCAGCTCGAAAAGCACCTGCGCGCCATGCTTGCGCTGGACGATGCCTATGATCCGGTCTTCGAGCTCAACCAGCCGCTTGTCGAAGCCGCCCAGCGCTCGCTCGGACGCATGAGCCTCGCCGATCGCGCCACGGCCCTGATCAAGTCGGCGGTCTACGCCGCGGCCCTGACCGATTTTTCCGTCTCGGCCAAGGCAGGGCCGGAAGCGCCGCTGCTGTTCGAGCGCGCCGACGGCAGCGATCTCTCTGGACTTCGCATTCCCGGCCTCTACACCCATGCCGGCTTCAACGATTTCTATCTGCTCCAACTTTCGCGCATCGCGCAGATGCTTGTCGACGACCGATGGGTTCTGGGCGGCGGCGGCGAGCAGGGCGGCATCGATCAGGAATTGCTCAAGCTCGGCCCCGAGCTTCTCGATCGCTATGCCAAGGAATTCGCCGCAGCCTGGAACGGCGTTCTCGATCATCTGCGCTTCAAGGCGATGCTGAAGGACAAGCCGCAATATATCGCGCTTTCCGCCGCCGCTTCGCAGAACTCGCCGATCGATCAGCTGTTCAGCGCGATTGCCGATGAAACCGCCCTGACCCGGCAAAGCCAGGTCGCAAACACCGACGCAGCCACGGCCGGGCAGCCGGACGCCGCGGCCATCGCCAGGGGCCTTGCCCGCATCGGCATCCAGATGGCGATCGGCAAGTCGCAAAGCCGTGCCGGCGCGGGCACGGCGAGCGCGCAGGGCCCCGGCGCCAACGTCGAGGCGCAGTTCAGGTCGTTCCAGGCCCTGGTGGGCGGTCCCGCTGGACGCCGCCCGATGGACGCGTTGACCCAGAACTTCCGCGACATCTATCAGAGCCTGAAGCTGGCGGCGGACGTTCCCTCCGAGACCGAGCGCGTCAGCACGAACCTTCAGTTGCAGGTCTCGACGCTGCGCGCCAACGTCTCGCGCCTGCCCAAGCAGCTTGCCCGCATGGTCAACGCGGCGGCCGACGAATTCGAGGGCAACGTCGCCGAAACCTCGGTGGCGAATCTGAACCAGTTGCTCGACCAGACGGTGACGCGCCCCTGCGAGGAGATGGTCAACGGCCGCTATCCTTTCGCCGCCGGCAGCACGCAGGACATTGCGATGGCGGACTTCGCCAAGCTGTTCTCCCCCGGCGGATTGATGGACCGCTTCTTCGCGCGAAATCTCGCATCCATGATCGACATGACGGGCCAGGACTGGAACTGGAAGCAGGACCAGCGTTTCGGGCGCGATCTCTCGAAAGCGACGTTGAAGACCTTCCAGTCGGCGGCGGAAATCCGCGCCGCCTTCTTTCCGTCCGGTGGTTCGGTGCCTTTGGTCAGCATCACCTTCACGCCCTTTTCGTTGCATGGCGATGCCGACAGCGCGGTGCTCGATGTCGATGGCCAGACCGTTCAAAGCAGCCAGACAGGCAACGCGCCGAGCACGCTGAGCTGGCCGAGCGGCGCTGCCTCCGGGTCCGCCAGCCTGAGCCTTGCGCCGGAAATGCCGGGCCGGGAATCCGCCATCAAGTTCGACGGCCCGTGGGCGCTGAAACGGCTCATGGACAAGGCATCCGTCAGCGGTGGCGAAGGCAGTCTGGAAGCGCGCTTCGTGATCGGCGGACGCGACGTGGCTTATACGATCCAGAGCAATTCCGATCCCAACCCGCTGTTCCTTCCTGCGCTTAGCGCGTTCAGTTGCCCGAAGGGATTCTGAGATGTTTTTTCCGCTCCCCGCCTCATCGATGACAAAGCCGGCCGGCCGGCGTACCGGCCTTGATTTCGGTACTCTAATGCTCGCGCCTGTGGCAGAGTGGCGCGAGCGGCGGCCCGAGGGCGCGGCGCGAAGGACGCTTGAGAAGCGCTTGGTGGCAAATTGAACAATGTCGCCCTTCCCTTTGAAAGCTTCGGCGTCAGCCACAAAGGCTGCGTGCGCGACCTCAATGAAGACAGCTATCTGGTCGAGCCGCGAACAGGCCTCTGGGTTGTGGCCGACGGCATGGGCGGACATGATGCCGGCGAGGTGGCTTCGGCAAGCATCGTCGATCATCTGGCGACGATCGGCATCGCCAGTTCCGCGCCGGATCTTCGCGCACGCTTCGAGGACAGGCTGAGCCGGGCCAATGCCGAAATCCGCGGCATATCCGAAGCCCGCGGCATAACCATCGGCTCGACCTTCGCCGCCCTCTTGGTGATGGATGGGCGGTTTGCCTGCCTTTGGGCCGGCGACAGCCGGGTCTATCTTGTCCGCAATGCCTCGATCTCGCAGATCTCGAAAGACCACACCGAAGTCCAGGAACTCCTCGACAGAGGCATGATCAGCGCCGCCGAAGCGCTCACCTGGCCGCGCCGCAACGTCATCACCCATGCGGTCGGCGTCAGCGACGAGGTCGTGATCGACTACCAGCAGGGCGAGACCATGCCGGGCGACATCTTCGTGCTGAACACCGACGGGTTGACGGCGCATGTCAGCGATGCGGAGATCGAGGCGGCGGTGTTGTCGGCCGCGCCTCAGGCGGCGTGCGAGAACCTGCTGGAAACGGTGCTGGCGCGCGGCGGAACCGACAATGTGACCATAATACTCGTGAAGATCGGCGATCGTCGCAACGGCCAGGCGGCCGGTCCGCATCCCGCCACCGCCGGAGGTCGGGACCGATGAGCGCCGACGACAGGACGCGCGTCTCGCCGAGCTTTGCCAGCACAGGCGTCGGCACGCAGCTCAGCGGCATATACGAGCTCGACGAGCGGATCGCGTCCGGCGGCATGGGCGAGGTCTATCGCGGCCACAACATCCAGACCGGCGATCACGTCGCCATCAAGATCGTGCTGCCGGAGTTCGCCCGCGATCAGACGATCCTGTCCCTGTTCCGCAAGGAAGCCTCGATCCTCAACCACCTGTCGCATGACGCCGTCGTGCGCTACCACGTCTTCACCATCGATCCCGGTATCGGGCGACCCTACCTGGCGATGGAATTCGTCGACGGCCAGTCGCTGTTCGATGTCATCAGGCGTGGCGCCATGCCTGTGGAGGACGTGCGCAAGCTCTGTCATCGGCTCGCCTCCGCCCTGAGCGCCGTGCACCAGGCGGGAGCGATCCATCGCGACCTTTCCCCGGACAACATCATCCTGCCGGGTGGCCGGGTCGACCGCGCCAAGATCATCGATTTCGGCATTGCGCGCTCGGCGGCCGTCGGCGGGGAGACGCTGATCGGCGGCAGGTTCGCCGGAAAGTACAACTACGTTTCTCCCGAGCAGCTGGGGCTTTACGGAGGCGAGGTCAGCGAGCAGTCCGACATCTACAGCATGGGGCTGGTGCTGGCGGCCGCCTTGCGTGGCAACCCTCTCGACATGAGCGGCTCCCAGCTCGAAATCGTGGAAAAGCGCCGAACGGTTCCGGATCTTTCCGACATCGATGCCGATTTCCGCGAGATCATCGAAGCGATGCTGCAGCCGGACCCGAAGCACCGGCCGATCAGCATGGCCGAAATCGCCAGGATGACCCGCGACCCCGACGAGGAAACCAGGCCGCCGGTATCCGCCATGCCGCGCGAGCGGCCGGACCTGCATCGCACCGCGGCGCCTGCCGCGCCGGAAAAGCCGCAAGGCCAGGCCTGGGTGCCCCCCGGCGACCAGCGTTTTGTCCCGCACCAGCGGCCCGCGCATCTTTCCGAACCGCGCCCGCGGGCGGCGGCGCCCCCTCCCCGCGCGGTCGCGCCCGACGGTTCCAGGA
>NZ_RZOF01000228.1:0-10594 GCF_003998955.1 Mesorhizobium sp. M4B.F.Ca.ET.017.02.2.1
GTCGAGGTGCGTCCGGCGTTTTTTCGCGACAGCCGCAGCGCCGCCGCCATGAAACGGCGATCGAGAGCTTCCTGCCCGGCCGGGCTTGGTCGCGGCCCTGCCATGCTCAACCTGCGTCCTCTTCGCTCTTGTCTTCGTCGCCCTTCAGCTCGCCGAGCAGCTCATGGAAATCCTTGGCCTCGCGGAAATTGCGATAGACCGAGGCGAAGCGGACATAGGCGACGTCGTCGAGCGACTTCAGCGCCTCCATGACCAGCCGGCCGACCTCGCCCGAGGCCACTTCGGTCTCGCCGGAGCTTTCAAGCTGGCGCACGATGCCGGTGACCGCGCGGTCGATGCGCTCGGGATCGACATTGCGCTTGCGCACCGCGATCTCGACCGAGCGCAAGAGCTTGTCGCGGTCGAACGGCACCTTGCGGCCGGATTTCTTGACCACGACGAGGTCGCGGAGCTGGACGCGCTCGAAGGTGGTGAAACGGCCGCCGCAATCGGGGCATACGCGCCGCCTGCGGATCGCCGCGCCATCCTCGGCAGGGCGCGAATCCTTCACCTGCGTATCTTCGGACTGGCAGTAGGGACAGCGCATGGAGAGCCTTCGGTTGGCGATTCTTGGTGAGCGGAAGGCTTAGAGGTTTTTGCCGCGATGGCAAAGCACGGACGGCCTTCCGTGCCTCAGAGATAGCGAGGCGCGAGGAAGATTGCCAGCGCCGCCGCCAGCCAGACCGCGATACCGCCGAGAACGGCAAGCCGATAGTCTACCCTCTCGATGAACAGCCAACAGGCGCCGAGGAAGGCGAGATAGGCGGGGATCGTCCTGAAGCCGGCGAGACAGGCCTCGCGAAAGCCGGTCGGGTTGCCCTTGGCGCCGACCGCGAGCAGCGCGATGACCGCGAAGGTCGGCGCCAGCGGCAGGATGCCGGGCAGGACGTTGCCGCGCTTCGAGGCCCAGACGATCAGCGCCGTGACGAGGCCGCCGACGACACCTTTCCAGAGAATGTCCATGGCGCGGCTCCTTGCTGCCTGTCAGGGCGCGACGTCGGTGGTCGGGAAGCCGCAGGACGCGCCAAGGCTGCGGTAGGCCTTGGTGAAGCCGTCCATCGATATGCTGGCAACCTGCTTGTTGGCGAAGACGACATCGATCGCGGCCGCGCGCCGCATGGCCCGCAGCAGGGCAAGCGCGACGTCCTTCTTGTTGTCCAGCATCCACTGGTCGCCGATATCGGCGCTGACGGTCGCCTTGACCTTGCCCTTGTCGTCGCCAAACACTGCGGGAATGCTCTCGCCGGCCGGCAGATCCTTGTTCCGCAGCGCGATGACGAGGCTCGGATAGCCGTCGGGCGGCAATGCGTCGCCGTTCGAGATGGCAAGCGTCAGCGTGCCGCCGGTGCCGTTCTGGTCGAGGAACGCCGTCGAGGCGGCGCAGGTTCTGCGCACATCCTCACCGGTGTTGACTTCATCGATAATGGTGGACCACCTGCCGAAGGTCTCGGTCTTGGGAGATGCAGGCGGGGGCGACGCAGGCGCAGGCGATGCGGCCGGCGCCGTCCCTGCCTTGGGCGCCGTCGTCGTGGTCTGCGCCTGGGCGGCGCCGGTCAACGGCGAGGCCGCCAGAAGCGCCGCGAGAGCGCCGAGACATGGAAATCGCATCATCAACAAGGCTCCTGTCCGGATCGCCGCTCCATCCGGAGCGGCGCTTCCCGTCGTGGCCAATAAGAATGACGCGAGGCTTCAGGTCAACCGAGATAGGGATAGAGCGGGAAGCGATCGGTGAGCGCCACGACCTTGGCCTTCACCGCCGCCTCGACGGCCGCGTTGCCCTCGTCGGAGTTCGCCACCTTCAACCCGTCCAGCACCTCGGCGATCAGCTTGCCGATCTCGCGGAACTCGGCCTGGCCGAAGCCGCGCGTCGTGCCGGCCGGCGTGCCGAGGCGCACACCCGAGGTGACGAAGGGCTTTTCCGGATCGAAGGGGATGCCGTTCTTGTTGCAGGTGATGTTGGCGCGGCCGAGTGCCGCCTCGGCGCGCTTGCCGGTGGCGTTCTTGGGGCGCAGATCGACCAGCATCAGGTGGTTATCGGTGCCGCCGGAGACGATGTCGAGGCCCGTCTCCTTCAGGCTCGATGCCAGCGCCTTGGCGTTGGCGGCGACGCTCTCGGCATAGAGCTTGAAGCTCGGCTTCAGCGCCTCGCCCAGCGCCACCGCCTTGGCGGCGATGACGTGCATCAGCGGACCGCCCTGCAGGCCCGGGAAGACGGCCGAATTCATCTTCTTGGCGATGTCTTCGTCGTTGCAAAGGATCAGGCCGCCACGCGGGCCGCGCAGCGACTTGTGCGTGGTCGTCGTCACGACATGGGCGTGCGGCAACGGCGACGGATGCACGCCGCCGGCGACGAGGCCGGCGATGTGGGCCATGTCGACCATCAGATAGGCGCCCACCGCATCGGCGATCTCGCGGAAACGCTTCCAGTCCCAGATGCGGGAATAGGCGGTGCCGCCGGCCAGGATCAGCTTCGGCTTGGTCTCATGCGCGGTCTTCTCGATCGCGTCCATGTCGAGCAGATGGTCGTCCTTGCGCACGCCGTAGGAGACGACCTTGAACCACTTGCCGCTCATGTTGACCGGCGAGCCGTGGGTGAGATGGCCGCCGGAATTGAGGTCGAGGCCCATGAAGGTGTCGCCGGGCTGCAGCAGCGCCAGGAATACGGCCTGGTTCATCTGGCTGCCGGAATTCGGCTGGACGTTGGCGAAGTTGCAGCCGAACAGCTTTTTCGCGCGTTCGATGGCCAGTTCCTCGGCCACGTCGACGAACTGGCAGCCGCCATAGTAGCGCTTGCCTGGATAGCCCTCGGCATATTTGTTGGTCATGATCGAGCCCTGCGCTTCCAGGACAGCGCGCGAGACGATGTTTTCGGAAGCGATCAGCTCAATCTCATGGCGCTGGCGGCCGAGCTCGTTGCGGATGGCGCCGAAAATCTCCGGATCGGCGTCGGCCAGCGTGGTCTCGAAGAAGGATTCGAATTTGTTCGACGCTGCCGCTGCTGTTGCCATGCCTGAAATCCTCCGGTTCGGGGCAATTTGTTCATGCATATCGTTGCCCCAAAACCGCTGCGCACTCTTGGGCGACATGCATTGCCGCGCCATTAACACAGTTGTCTTCGCCTCGCCACGTTTGCGCCGCGAAATTTGCTGGCCGGTTTGCGTCAACGCCAGCGGCGCGAGGTCTATTTCCGCTCCCGCCGGCTTTTCAGCAGGGCTTCGGTGAGCGTGATCTCGGCAAGCAGCGCCCGCATCGTATGGTCGTTGATCTCGCGGCTGCGGAACATGGCGCGCACGGCGCCCCGCTCGGCCTCGATGCCGGCGTGCCTGAGTTCCAGTTCCAGGCGCCCCGCCTCGCGGGCCTCGGCGCGCGCCTCGTCGGCCTCGTCGGAGGCGGCTATGCGGCGGCGGTAGCCGGCGACGATGCTGTCGGCGACCGCGAGCCTCGCCTCGGCGGCCTCGCCCTCACCCCCTTCATTGGCGATGCTCTCGATCCTGGCGATTGCCGCGTTGGCGGCGCCGACGCGCGCCCGCCGTTCCTCGGCGGCGCCCGGGTCCTCGCCGGGCTCGACCAGCCCGCGCGCGATCTTCGGCAGGGCCAGGCTTGCGATCGTCAGCGAACAGATGATGACGCCGGCGGCGAGGAAGATGACGACGTCGCGTGACGGAAAGGGCGAGCCGTCGGCCATGGTGAGCGGCAGCGACAGGATGCCGGCCAGCGTGATGGCGCCGCGCACGCCGGCGACCGAACCGGCGAGCCGCACGCGCATCCCGAACGGCTCGGCCTTGTGCTTGCCGAACCGCGCCGCCACGCGCTGCGCGATGTCACCGACCCAGATCCACAGGAAGCGCAGGCCGATCAGGCAGAGCGTCAGGATCAGCACCGTCGCCGCGGGCTCGATCAGCCAATGCCGGCTGGAAAGCTCCGGCGGCACGTTGCGGATGATGTCGGGAAGCTGCAGGCCAAGCAGAATGAACAGCGCGCCGTTGAAGATGAAGGACAGCGTCGTCCACAGCGACATGGTCTGCATGCGCGCCGAGATGCCGAGATAGCGGAAGATGCCGGAGCCGCCGGTGAGCAGGCCGGCGGTGACCGCTGCCAGGATGCCCGAGGCCTCGACGTGCTCGGCGATGAGATAGGCGATGAAGGGCATCAGGATCATCACCAGCACCTGCGCCTCGGACGGCACGCCACCGATGCGGTTGAGCAACTGCAGCGTCTTGGCGGCGACGATCAGCGCCGCCACGCCGGCCAGGATGCCGGCGGCGACCGCATAGAGGAACGTCAGCGACGCTGCGGCCAAAGAGAAGCTGCCGGTCAGCGCGGCCGCCACGGCGAAGCGGAACATGACGAGGCCGGACGCGTCGTTGAGCAGCGACTCGCCCTCCAGTATGTGCATCAGCCGCGCCGGAACCACGTTCCTGTCGACGATCGAGGACACGGCGACCGCATCGGTCGGCGACAGCACGGCGGCGAGCGCGAAGGCGACGACCAGCGGGATGCTCGGCACCAGCCAGTGCAAGGCGTAGCCGAAGCCGACGATGGTGAAGAAGACCAGCCCGATGGCGAGATCGAGAATCGGCCCGCGCAGCGCCAGAAGCTCGCGCTTGGGCGCGGCGACGGCATCGCCGAACAGGAGCGGCGGGATGAACACCAGGAGGAACAGCTCCGGGTCAATCTCGACATGCAGGCCGCGCGCCGGCCAGGCAAGGGCCGCGCCTATGGCGATCTGCAGCACCGGCAACGGAACGCGCACGAGCCGGACCAGGGCGCCCGAAAGCGCGACGAACACGAGCACGACCAGGATGAAGACGGCGACATGCATGGTGGCGATTCCGAATATTGCCCGACCATGCGCAAAGCAGGTCGTGCCGTCCAGTCGCGACGAAGGCCAGCTGACGGAAGGTGGAAAGCAAAAAGGCCGCCTATCGGCGGCCTTTTCAATAAAGATTCCAGTCGCTTAGAGCGAAGACGTGATCTGCAGCTCTTCGTTGCCGTCAAGGCCGTAGATGTCGTCGCGGAATTGCACGACGCCGGGGCCCGTCGACCATGCCGAAAGATAGAGGAAGTGGACCGGCACCGGGTTGGTCACCTGAACCGGGGTGTTTTCACCGGTCTTGATCGTCGCCTCGAAATGCTGGCGGTCCCAACCGGGCGTGTCGCGCAGGATCCAGGTGACGAGGTCGCGCACGTTCTGGACGCGCACGCAGCCCGAGGAGTCGAAGCGCATCAGCTTGCCGAACAGGCTCTGCTGCGGCGTGTCGTGCATATAGACGCCGTCCGGGCTGGGGAAGTTGATCTTGACCGAGGCCATGGCGTTGCCGGCGCCCGGATCCTGGCGGAAGCGGTACTTCTCGGCGTCATCCGTCGACCAGTCGACCGTCATTGGGTCGACCTCGCTGCCATCCGGCGCGAACAGGCGGATGTGGCTGTCCTTGAGATAGTTGGGATCCTTGCGCATCAGCGGAATGATATCCTTGCGCACGATCGAGACCGGGGCATTCCAGTAGGGATTGACGATGATCTCGTTGATCTTGGAATTCACGATCGGGGTCTGCCGGTCGATCTTGCCGACGATCGCGGTGTGGCGCAGCACGACGCGGTCGTTCTCGACTGCCTCGATCTGGGCCGCCGGAATGTCGACCAGCACGTAACGGTTGCCCAGCGTGCCAGCCTTTTCGCGCAGACGCTGCAGATTGGTCTGCAACTGACCAAGCCGGATCTGCGCCGAAACATTCATCGCCGTGTAGGTGTATTTGCCCATGGCGCCGTCGGCAGGCAGGCCGTGGCGAAGCTGGAAGCGCTTGACGGCGGCGTCGACATAGGAATCGAACGAGGTCGAGATGCCGGCGCTCTGCGACAGATCGCCCGAGATCATGAGCCGCTTGCGCAGCGGCACCACATCGGGATCATCGACGCCGAGCTGCAGCTTCTTGGTCGCGGGCACCTGCTCCCAGCCGCCCTGGCCGGCGATGGTCTGGTACTGCGCCACCGCCTGCTCGGTGAAGGCGACGGTCTGCAGGCTGAAAATCGGCAGCGTCGAGGCCACCTTGCCGCCCTCGCTGGCGCGGGCGTCGAACTGGTCGTCCCAATTGCCGCGGGCCGATGATTTCAGGATATCCCCGATCACGTCCTGCGCGCTGGCACTGTTGGCAACCATGGCTGCGGCAAGCGCGGAAGCTCCGGAAAGGAAGAAACGGCGGCTGGTTCTCATGGACGTTCCAGACATTCTCTAAGCATCTGATCAACGGGCGATTTCGCCCGCACTCTAGGGTTGGCAATCTTAACAATTAGCCAACCATGACCGCATCGCTTCGGCGTGAAACGCGTGGCGCGACGCAACTTCAAGGTGAAGGCAGGCCTGTGGCCGCAGCATCACCCGTATTCTCGCTTTCACCGGGATTATGGCGGCAATTTGGCCTTGGCGCGCGATTTGCGTCAGGCGACGCGATGAAAGGAAAGCAGCGGTGCTTTTCGGCACCGGTGAGCAATCCAAGAATCCTTCGTCATTGAGCTCCGCAGCCGCGACCCGACTATGCACTCAGTGCGCAGTCTCGACCTTCGGATCCGGACCTGGCTGCGCCTTCAATTCCGAACATCGCTGCAACACCTCTTGTCGGGGATAACGCATGACCTTGTTGTCCTCCAGCTTGAGCAGCAGCTCGCGTCTCTTTTCCGTGGTCTCACCGTCCGAACAGGTCATGTCCAGAATGATCGCGTCGAGGCCGCCGATCTTCTGCACCTTCTCCAGCGAGCAGCCGACCTCCCACATCTCGACCGCCTTGTCGGTGAATGTCACGATCGTATCGTTGTTGTCGCACGGGGCGCTGCCTTCGGCGGCGAAAGAATCCTTCCACCACTCCTCGGCGGAGGCCGCGGTCGAAATCAACAGAAGCACCGCGGCGCCCCAGAAGATCCTTGAACGGTTTTTCAGGTTCATGTTCGCTCCCTCGCCAGGAAGCGACATTAGGCAGTGCCACAGCGAAAGCAAACAGCGTAGACGCCCTGCCGATGGGCGCGGCGCTTCCGAAATATCCCTTGCATCGCGAAAAGGAAAAGGACCGGCGCCTTTCGACACCGGTCCCCGACTGTTTCCCCTGCCCGCGCTTCCGCGGCGCGGTCCCTCGGCGCGGATGCGGCTTACATCCGGTAGGCGATGGTGTCGTTCCAGAAGCGGTCCAGCCGCTGCAGGGCGCGGTTCATCTGCTTGAACTCGTCGGTGTTGATGCCGCCGACCTGCTCGATCGAGCCGACATGACGCTCATAGAGACCGGCGACCACTTCTGCCACCTCGTTGCCCTTCGGCGTCAGCGAGACGCGGACCGAACGGCGGTCGATGCGCGAGCGCTGGTGGTTGATGAAGCCGAGGTCGACCAGCTTCTTCAGATTGTAGGAGACATTCGAGCCGAGATAGTAGCCGCGCGAGCGCAATTCGCCGGCGGTCAGCTCCGAATTGCCGATGTTGAAGAGCAGCAGCGCCTGGATGGCGTTGATGTCGGAACGGCCGTTGCGGTCGAACTCGTCCTTGATCACGTCAAGCAGACGGCGGTGCAGACGCTCAACCAGCTGCAGCGATTCCATGTAAAGCGAACGGATCGCCTCGCGGCGGTCGTCGGATACGGTGGCGGTCTTCGCCGCCGGACGCGAATTGATCATTGTCTTTGCCTCTCGTTTGTCGCCCGGTGATTTTTTTGTTTTTCACCTTGATCGCGACACTATCGAATACTCATAAAATTCGACTTAAACGCCAAGGCTAACAAGAGCTTACCGGTAAGAGGTTTCGAAAGAGGCTTAACGAACGGTCACCCCAGCAAGGATAATTAACCTAAAGATTTAGCCACCGATTCCGGGGGTGAATTGCCCGCGCTTCCGGGCTAGCGCTGGGCCTGGCGCTTCTGCAGCCAGATCACCACCCGGAAGGCGATGTAGAGCAGCGCCACCGCGGCATGCGAAGCGATGATCAGCGGGCGGTGGCCGAACAGATCGGGAAAGCCGACATACATCACAATCTCGGTCGCGGCGCAGATGAACCAGATCACCGGCCCCCAGGAGGCCAGCATCCAAAGGCCAGCGGCGGCGAAGGGAAAGAAGACGGCGAGCGTCACCGCGGCCACCTGCCAGTGCACCGGCATCAGGTCGAAGCGCCAGAGCGGGCCGGGATAGAAGCCGATCAGCCGGATCCAGTAGAGGATGCCGAACAGCAGGCAGTAGCCGGCGATGACGCGCTGGAACCAGGCGAAGATGATTTCGGTGGTCGAGGGCTGCAGCACGACGCGCCTGGAGGTCACCTCGCTCACAGGTCGAGCTCCCGCTCGCCGAGCGGCGCGAAATAGGCGTCGACATCGGCGACGCTGACGTCGTCCAGGCCTGCCGGACGCCAGCGCGGCGTCGAGCCCTTGTCGATGATGGCGGCGCGGATGCCTTCGTAGAAGTCGTGGCCGGCCAGCATGCGGTTGAGGATGCGGAACTCCATCTTCATGCACTCGTCCATCGACAGCGTCAGCCCGGCGCTGATCTGGCGCCAGGCGACATGCAGGCTGGTCGGCGAGCGCGTCCTGATTGTCGCCAGGGTCTTTGCGGCGAACTCGTCGGAGGGCGCGCCCCGATCGAGGCTGGCGATGATATCGGAAAAAGAGGGTTGGGCGAAATGGCGCGCGATCGCTTCCAGCACCGGCCGGTCGGTCTCGCGCCTGGCCGGGACGAAAAACCCGCGCAGCACCGATTCCGGATCGCCGGTGGCGCAGAGCCGGTCGAGGAAGGCGGCCTGGTCCTCGGCCTTGATGGTGTGGGTGGCCAGTCCCGACCAGAGCGCGTCGCCGTGGCGGATGCGGCTGCCGGTCAGCGCCAGGTACATGCCGAAGCTGCCGCCGAGATCCGGCAGCAGATGGCTGCCGCCGACGTCGGGGAAGAAGCCGATGCCGACCTCCGGCATGGCGAACTGGGCATTTTCGGTCAGCACGCGCTGCGAGCCGTGGAAGGAGATGCCGACGCCGCCACCCATGACGATGCCGTTGATCAGCGCGACGTAGGGTTTCTTGAATCGCTTGATGCGGGCGTTGAGGCGGTATTCGTCGGCGAAGAAATCGACCGGCGGCTGCCCGGCGCGGCCGGCCTCGTAGACGTGCAGGATGTCGCCGCCGGCGCAGAATGCCCTGCCCTCGGCCTTGACCACCACCACATCGACGCCGTCGTCACGCTCCCAGGCATCGAGCGCCTTGCCGAGCGCCTTGACCATGGCGTGGGTGAGAGCGTTGAGCGCCTGCGGCCGCGTCAGCGTGACGACGCCGGCCCTGCCCAACCGCTCGAAGCGAATTTCGTCGCCTCCGCCAAAATCCATCGTAAGAGAATCCTCCCCCGCGCATGCGGGACTGAAGTGCTAAAGGCTGGCGCACATGTCCGTCAATGGCAGGAGGGGATCGCCTTCGTATTGGCGGCCGCCGGCGGCTGGTGCTACGAAGCGGCAGTCCTCGCGGAGAAGCGGGGAGCAACGGCAGGATCCACAAGCTGCCTGACGGACTTCGGGGGGAGCCATGTCCGCATTTTGGCGTCTCGGCATTGCAATCATCGGCCTGCTCGCCGCGGTGCCGGCGCCGCGTGGCGCCATGGCCGCAACGATCGACGACCTCTATCAGTCGCAGACCATCGTCACCGGCACCGGCGAGGTGAACCGACAGATCGGTTTCAAGGATTGCCTGGACCGGGTGCTGGTCAGGGTTTCAGGCGATCAGCGCCTGCCGGGAAAACCGGAGATGGCGGCGCTGCGCGACAAGGCCGGCGATTTCGTCGACAGCTTCCGCTACCACGACCGGCTGGAAGGCATCCCCGTGCATGACGAGCAAGGCACGCATGACCGGCCGCACGACCTCACATGCCTCTACAAGCCCGCCGTGCTGGACAGGCTGCTGGCGCAGCTCGGCAGCAAGCCTTGGCTCGGCGAGCGGCCACGCCTCGCCATCCTCCTCAGCGCCGAGCAGGGCGAACGCCATTTCGTGCTAACGGCCGACGACGGGCGCGGCGAGGCGATGCGCGACTCTTTCGTCAGCGCGACGGGGCCGTTGCTGATGCGCATCGCTTTCCCGCCGGCCGAGCTGGTTTCCGGCATGGACGAAAAGGCGCAGCGCGCAGCCGACATTGCCGGGCTCGACCAACTCGCGAAAAAGGCGGGAGCCGATCAGGCGCTCGCCGGCAGCATCGTGTGGAGCGACAAGGACCTGGGGTGGATCGCCGACTGGCGGCTTGGTGATGGCGGCAAGACCTACCGCTGGCAAGTGCGCGGCGTCACCTTCGACGAGGCGTTCCGCGTCGCTATCCGGGGTGCGGCACAGGTTCTATCGGGCAATGGCCAACCCTGAGGGCTGGCACAATCGTGTCGCATTGGTCTGCGGTGAGTGCCCGTGTTAAAACCCGGCCAAACGAGAGTTTTGGCGATGAACAGATTCACCCCCGCAAAGCCTGCCGGCGCGCGCAGCGTCGATGAGATCACCGGCAGCCGGCGGCTGAGGCGCATGCGCAAGGCCGACTGGTCGCGGCGCCTGGTGCAGGAAAACCGGCTTTCGGT
>NZ_RZOF01000229.1:0-10591 GCF_003998955.1 Mesorhizobium sp. M4B.F.Ca.ET.017.02.2.1
ATGCCGCCGCCGACGAACGGGCCGAGATAGACCTCGGCCAGCTTCTCGCTGGCGCCGATGATGAGGCCGCCAACGATGGCGCCGAGGATGGAATCGAAGCCGCCAAGCACCAGCACCGGCAGCGCCTTCAGCACGATCAGCGACAGCGAGAACTGGACGCCGAGACGCGCGCCCCACAACAGCCCGGCGACCAGCGCGACGAAGCCGGCCGCCGTCCACACGGTGCCCCAGATGCGAGGCAGCCGCAGGCCGACGGCGAGGGCCGCGAACTGATCGTCGGCGACGGCGCGAAACGCAAGGCCGATCCGCGTCCAATAGAAGAAGGCGCTGAGGCCTGCGACCATGGCAGCGGCGATCGCCGCCGCCAGCAGGTCGAAGGACGAGATCAGTACGCCGCCGACCTCGAATGGGGTGTCGTCGATGCCGAGGTCGAGCCCGTGCACCTGCGTGCCCCAGATAAGCTGGGCGGCACCTTCGATGATGTAGGAGAGCCCCAGCGTCGCCATGAACAGCGTCATCGGCGAGCGGTTGACCAGCGGCCTGAGCACGGTCCGCTCGATGGTGAAGCCGAGCGCGACCATGACCGCGAAGGTGATGAGCAGCGAAAGCGCGAAAGGGACGCGGCGTTCGACCAGGCTGACGAAAGTGAGTGCTGCAAACAGCACCATCGAGCCTTGCGCGAAGTTCAGCACGCCCGAGGTCTTGTATCAGCACGAATCCGATGGCGACGAGCGAGTACATGACGCCCGAGAGCAGGCCTCCGACCAGCACCTCGATGACGAAGAGGAAATCATAGTAGCTCATCAGATGTCCTCGCCATTCTCGCCCTCGGCGGTGCCGAGATAGGCCCGGATCACCGCAGGATCGGCGCGCACCTCGGCCGGCGTGCCGTCGGCGATCTTGCGGCCGTAGTCGAGCACGGCGACGCGGTCGGAGAGGCCCATGACGACGCCGATGTCGTGCTCGATCAGGATGATGGTGACGCCGTGCCGGTCGCGCGCGGCTCGCACGAAGCCGGCCATCTCGGCCTTCTCGGTCGCCGTCATGCCGGCCATCGGCTCGTCGAGCAGCAGCAGCTTCGGCTCGGCGACCAGCGCGCGCGCCAGCTCGACCCGCTTCTGCAGGCCGTAAGGCAAGGTGGCGACGAGGCGGTCGGCGACGCTTTCGAGATGCAGGAAGGCGACTATCTGATCGGTCTTTTCGGCGATTCCCGCATCTTCGCTCCGGGCGCGTGGCAGACCTGCAATATGTTCGACGAAACTGGCGCGCCTGGTGTGGACGCGGCCGCACGCGATGTTGTTGCGCACGGACAGACCGCCGAATAGCGCCAGGTTCTGGAAGGTTCGCGCAACGCCGAGCCGTGCTAGACGGCTCGCCGGCACCCGGGAGAAGGACTGTCCGCCGATCGCAATCCTGCCGCGGTCGGCGTGATAGAGGCCGCTGATGATGTTGATCAGTGAGGACTTGCCGGCGCCGTTGGGGCCGATCACCGCGCGGATCTCGCCGACTTCGACTTCGAGATCAACATCGCTCAGCGCCTTGACCCCGCCAAAGGAAATGCCGATCCCGCTCAAGGTCAGGATCGCATCAGCCTTTGCCGACAGGCGCACCGCGCGCGTCTCGTCAACGCGACCAGCACCAGCAAGAAGGGCGGAAATTTCGGGCGCGCGCTCGTATGCGGCGGCTCCCAGCGAAGCACCAATCATGAAACGTCCCTGCTTTTGAAGGCGTGTGGGCTGCGGCCCCGTGGGCCGCGCCCGTCCTATTCCGCGGCGACAAGCTCCCTGTCGCGAGCTGCTTCCAGTTCGCGCACCAGAGTAATGACGCGCTTGCCGAAGAACTCGACCTCTTCCTGGAAATGCAGGAAGCCGAGCAGGATCAGGTCGGCACCGGCGTCCTTCAGTTTCAGGATGCGTTCGGCGATCTGTTCCGGCGTGCCGATGAGATTGCTGCAGAAGCCGTCATTGTACTGAACGAGATCCTCAAGGGACGACTTCGCCCAATTGCCTTCGCCTTCCGGCGAGGCCTTGCCGGCATTCTTGACCTGATCGGCAAAGCCCTGCACCGCCTCCGGATTCGCCTTGGCGATGATCTCGTCGAGCACGGCGCGCGCTTCCTGCTCGCTCTCGCGGGCGATGGCGAAAGCGTTGACGCCGATCCTAACCTTGTGGCCGTTGGCTTTCGCCTTGGTGCGGATGTCGTCGACCTGCTTCCGGATCTCCTCCGGGGTATTGCCGTTGGTGAAATACCAATCGGAGACACGAGACGCCATGTCGCGAGCGGCTCGCGACGAGCCGCCCTGGAATATCTCGGGCAAGGGCTCGATCGGCTTCGGCTTCATGGAATAGTTGGTGAAGCGGTAGAAATCGCCCTTCAGCGTGAAGCTGTCTTCCGTCCAGATGCCGCGCAACGCTCGGATAAATTCCTCCGACCGGCGATAGCGCTCGTCATGATCGAGCCAGAGTTCGCCAATCGCGGCGAACTCGCCTCGGAACCAGCCGCTGACGACATTGACGGAGACGCGGCCATTGGTCAGGTGGTTGATGGTAGCGATCTGCTTGGCCGCCAGCGCAGGGTTCCACGGACCGGGCAGGATCGCTGCGATGACCTTCAGCGTTGTGGTCGCGGCAAGCAAGGCATGGCTGAACGAGACTGATTCGTGCTGGTTGTCGGCCCCATAGCCGGCTGTGAAACGGATCTGGCTCAGCGCATAGTCGAACCCGTTGGCCTCGGCAATCTGGGCGAGCTTGCGGTTGTAGTCGATATCCCAACCCGTCCGCTGCTCGATGTTGGAGATGACCAGGCCGCCGGAGACGTTCGGGACCCAGTAGGCGAATTTGATGGCGTCGGAATGCGAACTCATGTCGTCGTTTCCCCTGTTGATTGGCTCAGCCGACGCGGGTGGCGACGGCGGCATTTGCGTGACTTGAGTTGAGCAAGGAGACCGCGTCGGTAGCGGCCCTTGCAATACGCTCGATGATGGCTGCGCCGACGATTTCGCCATCGACGAAATCGTCGGGCGTGCCGTAGACACCCGTAGGGACGGTGACAGCGCCAAAAAAGCCGAACAATGGCCGGAGCTGATGTTCGAGCACCAGGCCATGGTATGGGCTCCCGCCGGTCGCCGCGAGAAGCACGGTCTTGCCCGTCAACGCGCGATAGTCGACCAGGTCGAACAGGTGCTTGAGAGCGCCAGTGTAGGAAGCCCTATAGACAGGCGTTCCGACCACGAGCAAATCGGCCTTCTCGACACGCTGGATAATCGCTTCTCCAGATGCGCCAAGTGCGCCGCGGGATAGTCCGGCGAAAAGCGACGGTGCTGCCTCCGTGATCTCAATCAGACCGGTGTCGGCAGGCAGGCGCAACGCGACCGCCTTGACCAGCGCATTGACGACCGCCGTGGTGCGGGACGGGTTGCTTACACCGCCGGATATTCCAAGAACCGATAATCGTGCCAAGTGATCTATCTCCCACACATGCGCCATAGGCCACCACCGAAACCAAACGATGTTCTATGAGTACTTTGTTCTGATGTTTTCACGTCAATGGGAAAAACGGCGCTGCTAGGAGCGGCACGCCCACCGCATTCGATCTCAAATGGGATTAACTTGGCAGGGGCCGTAGGCGTCACCCGCGAGTTCGACTTTGGCGAAAACAGGCTCCGCCGGCGCGATATGAGGAATGTCGTCCAGCCGTTTGTGACAGCGCTCTCCACCGATGCCACGCAATCAAATGAGCGCGTGTATCATGACGGCTAGGCGTGCGAGAAACGTCCTCAGGCATTGCCCTACGAAGGAGCCGACATTAGCGCCGAGATTTCAAGGCTGGTCAGGGACGATTGAGAGTTTTGAGCACCGGCAGCACGAAGGCGGCAATCGCAGCGTCATGCCTTCGCAACCATCGGTAGCTGCTCAATACGTTCTGTTGTGCTCCTGCCTGTGTTGCGTAATTCCCCTGAATGGCAACGGATTACCTGCGTCTGGTTATTCATTCTTCACCACTCGCCCGCCCTTGATGATCTTTCGAAGCCGGGCGGGATCGGACAAAATCGCGAGGTCCTTCAACGGATTGCCGTAGACGGCGATGAGATCTGCGTGAGCGCCAGGCGCGATGGTGCCAATGAGGCCTTCCATGTTGAGCACGCGGGCAGCATCCACCGTCGCGGATCGGATCACGTCCCGAGGCTTGAGAACGCGGCCGCGCAGAAGAAATTCCTCTGATTGGTGCCTATGCATCTGGCCAAGCAGATCGGAGCCGTAGCCCATGGTCACGCCAGCGCTTTGAAGCGTTTCGAGCGCCGACAAGCCGGCATCGAGAACGAAGCTCACCTTTTCAAGGGATTCGGCGGACATGCCGTATCTGGCTCCGTCCCGAGCGACGACAGCAAAGGTGATGTTCGTCGGGACGACGAACGCGCCTGCCTCGCGAACCCGGTTGGCGGTTGTCGCTTTGATGAGGTTTCCATGCTCGATTCGGATGGTCGACGTTTCATCCCAGATTTACTTTCGCGCCTCACGCCGGCACTCGCGCACATAGTCCGCCGGGTTATGTCGCCAAGCGCCGAGCGGATTTGCGGCAAGGGGAAGTCCGGGCACTCCTCGCACCCTCGTCCTCGCGCAACACCGCACGTAACAGAAACGATAGCACGCATTCTCACAATTAACGACGGCTGTTCGGCAGTGGGCTTCGTCGCGAGCGAGGACGAGAGTGTCGGGTCTACAACCAAATGTCGGAGGTCGGACCCAAATGTCGGAGGTCGGACACGCAAGGCCCTTACCACGTAGGTGATTGAAAGCTTTATTGACGAGGCGCTCCAATGGCCGGCCCGCAATGCGGGAGATATTGTTAGAGGCGTCTCGAATGACTTCTCCGCGGGACCCGAAGGGCGTCTCAGGCATCCTTTGGCACGATTAGTGCAACGGATGATCCGCAAACGTTGCCGATACAATGTGAGGGGAGCGTCACCCAGATTTTTGTGTTGACCGTCCACTCACTCTTCACCCAGTGGCTGCCGCGCAGGCGCTTGCGGACGCCGGTCAGCCCGATAGCTCATCGATCCAGATCAGCGGAGAACAATACACAGAATGGGAACGAGATCAGCATGAACTCGAATTTTAGTCGTTTGGCCCAAGCCACCGCTATGAACTTGCTCTGGACGTCGGCGAACGAAGGCATGTGGATGCCGGCCCAGATTACGGAACTTGGCGCGGCCATGCGCGCGAATGGACTCCAGCTTGATCCCGCGCAGCTCAGCCGTCTAGACACTGCCCCGCTCAACGCGATCGTATCACTGGGCGGATGTTCAGCTTCCTTCGTCAGTCCGCAAGGACTGGTTGCGACCAACCGTCACTGCGTGCTGGAATCGATCCAGTACAACAGCAAGGAGAGTCAAGACTATCTCACCAAGGGATTTCTAGCGAAAAGCCTTGGTGAAGAATTACCCGCGGTGCCCGGCAGCCGCATCTATGTGATCGAGGATATCCGTGATGTGACCGCCGACATGCTCAAGGGCGTATCGGACAAGCTGAACGGCTTTGCCCGCTATGAGCGGCTCGACAGGAACCGGAAGGCGCTGATCGCCGCATGTGAAGAACAGCCCAATCGCCGCTGCGACGTGGAGTCCTATTATGGCGGCGCCTCCTACTATCTCCAGCAGAAGCTCGAAATTCAGGACGTGCGCCTAGTCTATGCGCCCGCGCTCGGCATCGGTAACTTCGGCGGCGAAACGGACAATTGGACGTGGCCGCGCCACACAGGCGACTTCGGTTTTTACCGCGCTTATGTCGCTCCTGATGGTTCCTCCCGGCCTTATGCGCGCGACAACGTGCCCTACCGGCCGAAGAGCTGGCTGCGCATTGCCTCTAAAGGCGTGCAAGACGGCGATTTCGTCATGGTCGTCGGCTTTCCCGGAGAAACCAATCGGTTCCGCACGGCGGATGAAGTACGGTTCAATTTCGCGCGGTACGAACCGCTGTTGCAGCATTTGCTGTCGGATTATGCGGCCCAGATAAACCAAACCACGGCAGGCAATCGAGAAGCGCAGATCCGCTACGCCTCCATCCTGCAAGGCGTGGAAAACTACAAGAAGAAGTTGGCGGGCGATCTCGCCGGGGCCAATGCGATCGGGCTCGACGTGCGCAAGGCGATCGAGGAGAAAGCTTATCTCGACTGGGTCGCCGACGATCCCGCGCGGCAGGCGCGCTATGGCGCAGCGATCGGCGAACTGGGCGCCATGGTGGACGAGAATAGCCAGGCCTCGCTCGAGGGGCTGCGCCAGGCGCTGCTGAACCGCGCGCAAATGCTCTCATCCGCGCGCACTCTGTATCGCTGGGCCAAGGAGCACGAGAAGCTCGATGAAGACCGCGAACGCGGCTTTCAGGATCGTGACCGTAACCAGACCGTGGATCAACTGACGCAGATCGAACGCGGTTACCTGCCCGACATCGATCGCAAGCTATTTGAGGCCGCGCTCGATGAATATCGCCGGCTAGACGCAAAGGACCGCGATACTGCGTTCGAAACGGCTCTGGACCAAATCGGCCTTGACCGACTTTATGCAGAAACCAAACTCGCCGACACGGCCACGCGGCTCGGCTGGCTCGACAAGCGGGCTGCTGCCTTCGAGGCGTCGGACGATCCTTTCATCAAGCTGGCGGTCGCGCTCTATCCCGGCGACATAGCTGCGGAGCGCGCGGCGAAGGACCGCGCTGGCCGAGCGCAGGCGGCGCGCGCGACTTATATGCAGGGCCTGCGCGCCTACTGGCAGGCGATTGGCCGGCCGGTGTATCCCGACGCGAATGGATCGCTGCGCATCACCTGGGGCAAGGTGTCGGGGCGAACACGCGACGGGCAGATCTGGACGCCATTCACCACGGCTGAGGGACTTCTGGCCAAGCACACTGGCAAGGGCGAGTTTGATGCGCCCGCCGCCGCCGTCGCTGCGATCCGGGCCAAGAATTATGGCCCCTATGTCGCGCCGGAGCTGGGCACTTTGCCGGTCGACTTCATGTCCACGGTCGACATTACCAATGGCAATAGCGGCTCGGCCACGCTGAATGGGCGCGGCGAGTTCGTCGGTCTCGCCTTTGATGGCACGCTCGATGGAGTGATCTCCGATTGGGCATATGCCGCAGACCGCAGTCGAAGCATCCATGTCGACAGTCGCTTCATGCTTTGGACCATGGACAAGATTGACGGCGCTGCCTGGTTGCTCAAGGAGATGGGAGTGCTGCCGGCGTCGCGTTCATGAGCGGGGTAGTCTGGCGGTAGGCGGCCTGTCGGCGTCATACCTCCACAAATCCCCCTTGGAATTTTAGACAAATCCCGTGTGGAAGCGCCGCCTCAGCCGGTCTTGCAGCGCCTGCCGGTCGGCGACGAGGTCGTCGCAGCGACCCGGCGCCGCTGCCCGGCCATCAATTGTCCAATCGGCGCCCACGTGCCAACACAAACACGCCGCAGTCATAAGCATTCGGCTGTCGGGTCATGGGGGCTGCCTCGAAGGTGCCGTTCAGCACCCTTGCGAGCTGGTTTGCAGGCTCGTCGTTGTGGCCCTGTCCGGGAGGAGTCGTGGTGATAGGCGACCCGCTCCGGGTTGCGGCCATCAACGAGCAGCAGCGAGCAATGGGTGCTGTCGCTGGTACGATTGCCATTGCTCACTGGCACGAATAGGAAGTCGGCTGGGCCGACAGCTCGATTATAGATGACCTGCAATGTCTCTTGCGCGTTCTGCGACCCTGCGTAACGCATTTGATCCACCTCGCGACCCAAGTTCCATGTTCCAGTCTGCCAATTATGCGACTTTAGAAGTACAAACCATGAACGCTGTGGCCGCGTGGTTATTGAGTTCCAATCGCTATTTAGTCTGCTTGCATGTTCCGAAATGACCGCGTTGGGCCCGCAAGCTGACAGGCGGCTTTGCGGACCACTGGGTAGAAAGGAGTCATCCGCCACGACGTTGCGCACAGCCCGGAGGTGCAACTCCAACGCATGATGCGTATCTTATAGCGAGTTTAGGTCTATATGGAACTCAAACGCACCTCCGGTCTGCAGATCACCACGTCGTATTCAGCGCGTGCGCATTTTCGAGAAGTCGGCACCGACGACTAGCAGGTTCTCATGTTCCATCTTGGCCCCTCCGGCATCATCCTTATTGATACTGCTTGGCACCATGACTTCGAACCTGACCGACGTCACAAGGTCATCGCTCACACTCGACACCCACGCTCAACCGGAATCGTCAATATGCAGCAACATTTCTGCATCGACATCAGCTGATACGTCATCAGCAATAGTCATCGATCGAGTCGCCAAGGTCCTCTCCAGCTAGTTCGCAGAAGTGCTTCAGAGCGCCCTTGAGACTGAAGAAGGTGAATTCGCTTCGGTGATGGAAAAGGCCATCATGGATTGAAATGTGGGCCACTGCCCAATTCTTTATGGCGTCGCCGGCAAAATGAGTGAGTACGATCAGGTCATCGTCCTTGAGATTCCGGTCGACGACGAGGCTCGTGGAGAGCTGGTTGCGCGCGAAGATACTTCCGAAAGAGAGGCGCGATTCATAAAGAAGAAGGGCGTCGTCGGTGAATTCGTCCGGGCACGCCGGAAATTCGGTTGGAACCTTCCAGCGGACCTGGACCGCAAGAGGGGTCAGAGATGGGTAGAGTGTTTCTGCCTGGTTAAGCATTCTTCAATCCTCGCGGCGTGAGTGCCTCAATGATCAGCCTTGCCGAGAAACGACACTTGGTAAAGACTTGCGACCGCAAAGATCGGGTGGCCGTGTCACTAAATGCATATAGCCCTAGCGACTGCTATACCTGATTGAGTGTTGCGCGCCCGCCACGCTCGGACTGAGCGATTTGACGGCGATGCTTGCACCGTCAACAACGTGATTCGAGACAGCATGAGACATGGCTGCATGAGTGGCCCAAGGGTCACCGCCTAACCCGTAACATCCTGAAATCCGTTGCGGCCTGCTTGGTGGCGAAGCCGTACGTCCACCACCCTTGCCATCGACGTCCAGACGGATCCCCTGGATCGGCAGCTTTCAGGAAATGGCTTGGGCAATTCGAGCGGCTGGAATGAGGCGCAAAGCCGCCGTTCACCTCTCCTTCGAGTCAGCGCTCCGACCGGCCAAAATCGTCGAGGCCTCCAACAAGGTGAAATGGGTATTTCACACTGACGCGCAACCCGGGGTGATGAAGGTATGCCAAAACCCACCGAGCCTGATTGGCGATCCAGCGTTAGCCGTCTCAACCTGAAATCGCGGCAACGTTTGCCGACGACTGATCCAATGCCAACCGCTCCATTTCCGGGCGACTGTGTTCACGGGCGGCAAGAATCTGGGCTCTTGTCTGCTTGAGTTGCTCAAGACCGAGAACCAAGGCGCCCTGCAGCCGCTTGCGGTCGCCGAGAATATCCTGGTCAATCTGCGCGATATCGCGTGGATCGATCGCGCGTGAGGGATCGAAGACAAAGCGGGCTTCGACGGACCTTCGCCAATTTAACAACTTCTGCGCCGTTTTGGGTTCGAATCCGGACACGCTGTAGAGCTTGTTCCTCTCGACATCGAGCGCTGTTTCGACGCCATACGACTCCAGGACCTGTTTCTTTCCCGGTCCGATGCTCTCGATCTTTGCCGATGAGATTTCAAAGTTGTCCAGGAACCGGTGCAGTTGCGCCTGACGGCGGTTGCGCTCGAGCTCCGAGATCCTGGCTACCGTTTGGAAGGTAAGATGTCCCATTCGCGCCTGAGCCCGGCGAGCACCGTTTTTTGCCTGTCGAAGGCATCCGGCCCGGCTCTCTGCATCCACGTGGTTTGCGCGTTTTTCCACTGGGTGGCGGCCTCGCCGGCGATGCGCCGGTATTCCGCAGCCTCACTGTCCCTGTTCAAGAAACCTCTCAACCCCAGAAAAACCCCCAAGGCAATGCCCAGCACCCAGATCTGCGCCATCATCAAGCCAGCGACGCCGACTACTGCGGCCGCTACTCCTGCCCGGAAGTTGGTGCGGCGCGCGTGCCCCTTGAGCTTCAAGGCGTTGGGATCTGGTGTCACATTCTTCTCGGGGACGGTCGGCACCGGCCCGGGATGCGGGATGGCGTCCACCTGCGCTGGAATCCGGCGATATCGAAAAGCGTCGCCCCGCTGGCGGGAACAACGGTTGAGAACAGCGGGACGCCAGTGGCGCCTTCCATTTTGCACCAAGGGCACGGCGATGAGCCAAGTGACCAGTGGCTGGAATTGGCGGAGCACTGCTTGAGGTTCGCTTCAAGTTCGGCCAAGGCAGCCGCCCAGTCCCGGGCCACGGGCCTGCCAGCCGACGTTCCTTTTTGCGAGAAGGCATCCTCAAACATTTTTGCAAGTCGTGGGCCGACGGTGGAACGCGCCCCGAAACCCGAAGCTTCTTGCAGGCCGAGAAGGAACTGGACGGCAAGGGCTGGCTTCCCGCAGCGTTGCGGGCGACGGTCAAAGTAGAAAGCGAAAGTATGGCAATCGCCGCCGACTAAGCACGGTTCGCATTCAAGGTCAGGGCAGCGATGCCCCGACCTTGAATGCGTCCGGAATGTCTTTCGAGCCGGTATCGAACCCGCCAAGGCC
>NZ_RZOF01000022.1:0-34888 GCF_003998955.1 Mesorhizobium sp. M4B.F.Ca.ET.017.02.2.1
CTTCATCGCAGCCCTTTTTGCGTTCAAATCTAGGATCTTCCGCCAGGTGGCGATTGTCTGCCGCCGCCGCAATCGCCCCGGTCCGGGTCGCACCCGGAATGGTCACCTGTCAATCGCCGCATTCCACGATTACGTCGCGTCGGCAAAGGCATAAAGTTGATAGTTACAGTTTAGAATTATTCTAAACAGTTGTTTCAATTGAATTTTCTTGGATAGGCCTGTTGACTTCCAACCCCTTCGCCGCTTTATGGGGGCTCGCGCGACGAGCGCATCCCTTTGATGTCTGGGCCTTGAACCCTTTCGATTGGAGGCATTTCGGTGTCTTTCTTCCACGAGCCGCGCAACGGCGCGGTCCATGTTGTGCCCGGCGGCATGCCCATGCCTCGGCGCGGGCTGGCACGCGCGCCCTTTAGCGAATTCCCAAGGAACTGGAGAACGATGATGACAGCACGTAATGGCGGCAGGCTCGCTGCTATCTGCGCGACTGCCGCGCTGACCGCTGCGGTGTTCGTGCTGCCGGCCAAGGTCGCAACCGACGCCAAGGCGGTCATCAAGACCTATGCCGACATCGCGCTCGCCAAATACGAGGATTCGCTGACCACCGCGCAGGCGCTCGACAAGGCCGTCGACGCGCTGCTCGCCAAGCCGTCGGCGGAGACGCTGAACGCCGCCCGCGAAGCCTGGAAGGCATCGCGCGTTCCCTACCAGCAGACCGAGGTCTACCGCTTCGGCAACAAGATCGTCGACGACTGGGAAGGCAAGGTGAATTCCTGGCCGCTGGACGAAGGCCTGATCGACGATGTCGCCAAGAGCTACGGCAGCGAGTCCGACACCAATTCGCTCTATACCGCCAACGTGATCGCCAACAAGGAGATCGAGATCGACGGCAAGAAGGTCGACGCCTCGAAGCTGACGCCGGAATTCCTGTCCGGCACGCTGCAGGAGGCGGGCGGCGTCGAGGCCAATGTCGCGACCGGCTATCACGCCATCGAGTTCTTGCTCTGGGGCCAGGATCTGCACGGCACCGGTCCCGGCGCCGGCGAGCGACCCTACACGGACTATGACCTCGCCAACTGCACCGGCGGCAATTGCAACCGCCGCGCTGAATATCTGAAGTCGGCGAGCGACCTTTTGGTCTCCGACCTGCAGGAGATGGTCGACAACTGGAAGGAAGGCGGCGCTGCCCGCAAGAACCTGGTCGATGGCGACGCCAATGCCGGCATCTCGACCATCTTCACCGGCATGGGCTCGCTGTCCTATGGCGAACTCGCCGGCGAGCGCATGAAGCTCGGCCTGCTGCTGCATGATCCGGAAGAGGAGCACGACTGCTTCTCTGACAACACCTACAACTCGCACCTCTATGACGCCGTCGGCATCCGCGCCGCCTACCATGCCAGCTACACGCGGCTCGACGGCACGGTGGTTTCCGGACCTTCCGTGTCCGACATGGTCAAGGCCGCCGACCCGGCGATCGGCAAGGAACTGTCGGACAAGCTCGACGTCTCCGTCGCCAGGATGGAGGCGATAAAGGCGCGCGCGCGCGCCGGCGAGGCCTATGACCAGCAGATCGCCGAGGGCAACGCCGAAGGCAACGCCACCGTGCAGGCGGCGATCGATGCGCTGATCGACCAGACCAAGTCGATCGAGCGCGCCGTCGGCTCCCTGAAGCTCAACGACATCGCCTTCGAAGGTTCCGACAGCCTCGACGCGCCGGACAAGGTGTTCAAGTAAGGCGCGAGCATGATCCCCAAAAGGGGTAGTCGGTTTTTGGACAAGATCATGCTCGAATGAGAAACAAGCCAAACGGCGCCGGAGCGGCGCCGTCAGCCAGGGCAAGTGAATGCTGATCTGCCATTGCAACATCATCACTGAGAAGGAGATCGAGCAGACGATCGTCGGCCTGCTGGATGAGGATCCCTGGCAGCTGATCGTGCCGGCGAAAGTCTACCATGCCATGCGCAAGCGCGGTCGCTGTTGCGGCTGCTTCCCAAATGTGGTGGAAACGATCATTCGGGTCACCGAGCACTACCACGCCCGTTCGGAGGCGAGCGGCGCCGACATCGTTTCACACCTGGACCGCGTCAGAGGCTTGCGCGGCCAATACGGGAGCAGAACCCATGAAAGGCGAACCGCAGGTCATCGAGCGGCTTAACGAAGCCCTGTTTCTGGAGCTGGGCGCCGTCAATCAGTACTGGGTCCATTACCGGCTGCTCGAGGACTGGGGCTACACCAAGCTGGCGAAGAAGGAACGGGCGGAATCGATCGAGGAAATGCAGCATGCCGACCGGCTGGTGGCCCGCATCATCTTCCTCGAGGGGCATCCGAACCTTCAGTCAGTTGCGCCGCTGCGCATCGGCCAGAACGTGAAGGAAGTGCTCGAATCCGATCTTGCCGGCGAGTATGACGCGCGCACCGCCTACAAGCGTTCGCGCGAGATCTGCCAGGAGGCCGGCGACTACGTGTCGATGAAACTGTTCGAGGAACTGCTTGCCGACGAGGAAGGTCACATCGACTTCCTCGAGACGCAGCTCGACCTGCTCGCCTCGATCGGCGAGGAGAAATACGGCCAGCTCAATGCCGACTCGGCCAACGAGGCGGAGTAAGGACATGCGGGAATGCGGCGCCGCCTAGATTTCCAGCGCCGCTCGCTGCGGGCCGAAGGCTCGCCTTCCTCGCTTTCCAGGAAAAGCTCGCTGGCCTGGCTGGTTCGCGGGCTTTCTTTCATTCCCGCCGTGGTGGCCACCGCTTCGGCGCTGGCTGGAGACCCGCTGCCCGCGGGCCTTGCCACCGCGCGCAGCGATCTGGCGCCGAAGGACCTGGCGCGTGTCATCGCCGTCACCAGGCCAACCGCGGATTTCTCCAAACCCGAGCCGTTCGAGCTGATGCAGGGTGGCGCTGGCACGTCGCGCAAGGACGTCAGCCGCGACGCCTTCTCGCAGCCCTCCGCCAACATCACCTTCGAGGAAGAAGGCACCTTCAGGCTCGGCAATGCGCTTTTCCGCAAGAACTGGGTGTCCTCACCCTCCTCGACCCAGGCATCGGACGGCCTTGGGCCGCTGTTCAACGAGCGCGCCTGCCAGAACTGCCATCTGAAGGACGGCCGCGGGCGGCCGCCGGAAGGCGGCGCCGGCACCACCTCGATGTTCCTGCGCCTGGCGCGCGATGCAAGCAGCGAGGAAGAGAGAGCCGAGCTTGCCGCCCGCAAGTTGCTGAACTTCCCCGATCCGGTCTACGGCTCGCAATTGCAGGGGCTGGCGGTTCCCGGCCTCAAGGGCGAAGGCCGCATGCGCGTCGACTACCAGGATGAGAAGGTGACGCTCGCCGGCGGCTCCGTGGTCTCGCTGCGCAAGCCGGGCTATTCCGTCGACGGCCTCGGCTACGGTCCGCTCGATCCGCGTACCACGCTGTCGCCGCGCCTGACGCCGCCGATGATCGGCCTCGGCCTGATCGAGCAGATCGCGCCCGCCGACATCCTCGCCCACGCCGATCCGGATGACCGCGATGGCGACGGCATTTCCGGCCGTCCCAACATCGTGGGCGATGGCGCCAGCGGCGGGCTCACGCTCGGCCGCTTCGGCTGGAAGGCCGAGACGCCGTCCATTCGCGAGCAGGCGGCGGACGCTTTCGCCGGCGACATCGGCATCTCGACGCCGGAGGCGCCGAAGCATTGGGGCGACTGCACCGCGGCCGAAAAGGCCTGCTTGGCCATGCCGAACGGCATGCAGCAGCGGCTCGGCCCGGTCGAGGCGCCGCCGCCGGTGATGGACCTCGTCACCTTCTATTCGCAGAACCTCGCCGTGCCGGCCCGGCGCGACATCGACGACCGCCAGGTGCTCGCCGGCAAGAAGCAGTTCTACGAGATGGGCTGCATTTCCTGCCACACGCCGAAATTCGTCACGTTGCGCGGCACGCCCAACAAGGCGCAGGCCTTCCAGCTGATCTGGCCCTATTCCGACTTCCTGCTGCACGACATGGGGCCGGGTCTCGTCGATGAACAGGCTGTCGGCGACGCGACCGGCAGCGAATGGCGCACGCCGCCGCTGTGGGGCATCGGCCTGACCGGAACGGTCAACGGCAATATGTTCTTCTTGCATGACGGGCGCGCCCGCACCATCGCCGAGGCGATCCTGTGGCATGGCGGCGAGGGTCAGAAGGCGCGCGACCGCTTTGCCGCCGCCGATGCGGCGACCCGCGATGCGCTGGTCAAATTCCTGGAGTCCCTGTGATGTCGAAGCGTCTTGCGTTTGCTCTCCTTCTTCCCTTGGCGATGGTCGGCGCATCCCCGGCATCGGCTGAGGTGAGGGCCTCCGCTGTCATCCAGCGGGCGATCGATGGTTTTATCCGTCCTGCCTATGCCAACCTGCGCGACCATGCCGGCAGCTTGACCAAGGCCGTGCGGGCGCTCTGCGATGCGCCGTCGCAAAGCAGCCTCGAGGCGGCGCGCGCCGAGTTTTCGGCCACGCTCGAGGCCTGGTCATCGGCTGAAATCATCGCTTTCGGGCCGATCAAGGAGAACAATCGGCTGGAGCGCATGCTCTACTGGCCGGACCGCAAGGGCATCGGCCTGAAGCAGGTGCAGGCGGCATTGGCCGGCAAGGACCCGACCGCCACCGATACGGCGCAACTGGCGGGCAAGAGCGTCGCCATGCAAGGGCTCGGCGCGCTCGAGTTCGTGCTTTACGGCGACGGCGGCGACGCCCTCGCCGGCAAGGACGATCCCTATCGGTGCGGCTATGGCGCGGCCGTCGCCGGCAATATCGAAACCATGGCCGCCGAGGTTGACGAGGCCTGGAGGAAGCCCGACGGATTTGCCGCGCTTTGGGCCAATCCGGGACCGCAGAACCCGCTCTACCGCGACGGCACCGAAGCTGTGACCGAACTTGTCGGTGTCTTCATCAACGAGCTGGAGATGGTCCGCGACGTGCGCCTCAAAGGGTTCCTGGGCGGCAAGCCGGAAGGCGACAAGCCAAGGCAGGCGATCTATTGGCGCTCGCAAAATACGACGAATTCCCTGGCCGGCAATTTGTCCGGTATCGATGCGCTGTTCGTGGCTTCGAAGCTTGGCGATGCGCTTCCGGCCGATGCGCAATGGATGGCCGAGTCCATCCACATCCAGCTCGCCAACGGCGTCGCGACCGCCAAATCCGTCACCGGTCCGATCGACAAGGCGCTCGCCGATCCGGTGCTGCGCGGCAAGCTCGATCATTTCGCGCTTATCACCTCCAGCCTGACCACCCTGATCGGCACCAGGCTGACCTCTGAGTTCGGCCTCACCGCCGGGTTTTCGTCCCTGGACGGAGATTGAGCCATGACTGCGGTACGCACGCCGCTGCTCGACCGTCGCGATTTCCTGAGGGCCGCCGGCGCCGGCTTCATGGCGGCGATGACGCCGCGTGCCTGGGCGAAGACGCTTGATGCCGACGCGGTCTTCGCCACCGCCTTCGTCAAGCGCGACGGCAGCTATGGCGCCGCCGTGCTGTCCGAGGCAGGCGATGTGCTGCATGCGATCGACCTGCCCGACCGTGGCCACGACGTCACCTTCGACCCGGTCTCGAAGCGCTCTGTGGTCTTTGCCCGGCAGCCCGGCACCTTTGCCGTGGTGTTCGACCACACCGGCCGCGACAAGCCGCTGACCATCGCCAGCGTCGCCGGACGGCATTTCTTCGGCCACGGCGTCTTCTCGCCCGACGGCGCTCTGCTCTATGCCACCGAGAATGATTTCGACAATGCCGCCGGCGTCGTCGGCGTCTATGACGCGCGCTCGGGCTTCAAGCGCATCGGCGAATTCCCGACCTACGGCATGGGGCCGCATGAGTTGCTTCTGCTCGGCGATGGCCGGACGATCGCGGTCGCCAATGGCGGCATCGAGACGCATCCGGACTACGGCCGCGCCGAGCTCAACATCGCCACCATGAAACCGTCCTATGTGCTGGTCGACCGCATCACCGGCGATCTGATCGAAAAGCACGAATTGCCGTCGGCGCTCCACCAGCTGTCGATCCGCCACATGGATTGCGACCAGGCCGGCACGGTCTGGTTCGGCTGCCAGTATCGCGGCCCGGCGGCCGACCGGCCGCTGCTGATCGGCCGCGCGGCGCGCGGCAAGGACCTGCAGTTGCTCGACATGCCGCAGGACGTGCTCGCGGGCTTCCGCAACTATATCGGCTCGGTCGCCGCCAATCCGGCTGCCGGCACGGTCGCCGTCACCTCGCCTGAGGGCAACTCGCTCGCCGTCATCGACGCCGCCAGCGGCGACGTCGTCGCCACCAGGGCGTTGGTCGAGGTCTGCGGCCTGGCGCCCGACGGCACCGGTTTCATCGCCAGCACAGGCGCCGGCGAGATCGTCGAGGACAATGGCGCCAGGCGCTCCGAGCCCGACTATGTCTGGGACAATCACATGCTGCGCATCGCAGAGCCGGCGTAGCCACCGCGAATCGTTGAAGGGACGTTCTCGACCCTGGCCACGCCAAGCCGCATAACAAATATCCACCTTGCCCCTTGCGGGGACGGGCCGTGGCGGGCACAGGGAATTGTTTTTCGACCCAGGGCGTTAACCGGCGAACCATGAAGCTGCTTGCCATCGACTGTGCCGCCACTCTCTGCGCCGCCAGCGTCTATGACGCCGCGGCCGGGCGCGAGCTTGGCCGCCAGGTGCTCGACCTCGGCAAGGGCCATGCCGAGCATCTCATGGCGGTCATCGACGCGGCGCTGAAAGCGGCCGGCACGGGCTACGCAGGCCTCGACGCCATAGCCGTCTCCGTCGGGCCCGGCTCCTTCACCGGCCTGCGCGTCGGCGTCTCCACCGCGCGCGGCCTGGCGCTGGCGCTGAAGATCCCGGCAATCGGCGTGACCACTCTCGAGGCCCTGGCGGCGGAGGCGGCCGAGTTCTTTCCCGGTCGTGCCGTGCTCGCCGCCCTCGACGCCGGGCGCGAGGAGATCCATGTTGCCGCCTATGACAAAGCGTTAGTTTTGACTTACGGTCCGGCGGTGGCCACGCTCGCGCAAGCCACCGCCATTGCCGTGGAGACGTCCACCGTGCTGGCCGGCACCGCCGCGGAGAAGATCGCCGCCTCGGCCGGCCGCGCCTTCGACATCGGGCCGACCGGCGCCACCGCCGACATCGCCGCCTATGCCCGGCTGGCCGCTGAAAAGGGCGTGGGCGACAAGCCCAAGCCGCTCTATCTGCGCGGCGCCGATGCCAGGCCGCAGGCCGGCTTCATTCTTCCAAGACAGGACCATGATCCCAAAAAGCGGGCCCCGGTTTTTGGGCAAGATCATGGTCCGGAAGGAAAAAAGAGCTGATGCGCATTCCCTTCTTTCAGCCGCGCCGCAGGGACTATGCGCTTCAGCCGCTGACGGTTGCCGACAGCGAGGCTGTCTCGGTGCTGCATCAGGAGGACTTTGTGCGGCCGTGGAGCGACGGCGAGTTCGCGGCTTTGCTCGAACAGGACACCGTATTCGGCTATGCCGCGCGCGAAACCGGACAGGGCGGCAAGCCACCGGTCGGCTTCGTGCTGGCGCGGCTGGCGGCAGGCGAGGGCGAGATTCTCACCGTAGCCGTCGCCCGCTCCCACCGCCGCCAGGGGCTTGGCTGGCAATTGATGGACGCGGTGCTGCGCGAATTGCACGCGCAGCGCGCCGAGGCGCTGTTCCTCGAGGTCGATGAGACCAATGTCGCGGCCATCGCGCTCTACCGGCGGCTCGGCTTCCGTGAGGTCGGCAAGCGCGCCAACTACTACAGATCGCCCGAGCGCGGCCCGACCGGCGCGCTTGTCATGCGCCGCGATCTTCGCTAGCGACACGCCGGGACAGGGCCTGCGCGCTGATGATCAAGAAATTACGGATTTTCCTGGCGCTTGCTCTGGTCGTCGCCGGCTCGCTGGTCTTGGTGCCGCTGCAGATCCTGTCGATGAAGACCGGGCTGTGGCCGGAAACCTTCATCCTCAAGATCTGGCACCGGATGATCGCCAGGGCGCTCGGCCTGCGCATCCACGTCAAGGGCGCGCTGTCGGCCAGGCGCCCCTTGCTGGTCGCGTCCAACCACATCTCCTGGACCGACATCATGGTGCTCGGCTCCAGGGTCGACGTGAAGTTCATCGCCCGCGCCGACATGGCGAACTGGCCGATGATCGGCATGCTGTCGAAGCTGCAGCGCACCGTCTTCATCGAGCGCGAGCGCAAGCGCAGCTCGGGCGACCAGGCCAGCGAGATCGCCGGGCGCATGGCCAATGGCGACGCCATGGTACTGTTCGCCGAAGGCTCGACCGGCGACGGCAACCTGCTTTTGCCCTTCAAGAGCACGCTGTTCGGCGCCGCCTCGATGGCGATTTCGGAAGGGGCGACCGAGCAGGTGTTCATCCAGCCGGTGGCGATCGTCTACACCAGGCTGCATGGCGTGCCGCTCGGCCGCCGTCACCGGCCGATCGCCGCCTGGATCGGTGACGAGGACCTGATGCCGCATCTCCAGGTGCTGCTCGCCGAAGGCGCGCTCGATGTCGAGCTGCATTTCGGCGAGCCGATTGCCTTCTCCAAGGGCTCGAACCGCAAGGAGACGGCAAGGCTGATGGAAAGCCGGGTGCGCGAGATGGTGCAGGCGGCGCTGGCCGAGCCGCGCCCGAGCCGCTGACGCGCCCGAGCCGCTGACGCGCCCCTTCGCGCATCCGGGACCCGGCGCCAAGGTTGAGAATCGTCTGTTTTTTGTCGCTGAAAGGCGTTAGAAGCCGCCCGATGGACCTGAACACGACAGAACGGAACGACATCGGCATCGCTGCCGACGGCCTGGCTGCCCCTCCGGCGGCGAAGAAAGTCTTCGTCAAGACCTATGGCTGCCAGATGAACGTCTACGACTCGCAGCGCATGACCGATGCGCTGGCGGCAGACGGCTATGTCGCGACCGATATGGTCGATGATGCTGACCTGGTGTTGCTCAACACCTGCCATATCCGCGAAAAGGCGGCGGAAAAAGTCTATTCCGAGCTTGGCCGCATCCGCGACCTGAAGGCCGAACGGGCCGGCACCGGCCGCGAGCTGCTGATCGGCGTCGCCGGCTGCGTGGCGCAGGCCGAAGGCGCCGAGATCATCCGCCGCGCGCCGGCCGTCGACCTGGTCATCGGCCCGCAGACCTATCACCGGCTTCCCGACGTGCTGGCAAGGGTGCGCGGCGGCGAGAAGATCGTCGAGACCGACTACGCCGTCGAGGACAAGTTCGAGCATCTGCCGCAGCCGAAGCGCGCCGAGGTCGCCAGGCGTGGCGTCACCGCCTTTCTCACCGTCCAGGAAGGCTGCGACAAGTTCTGCACCTTCTGCGTCGTGCCCTATACGCGCGGCTCCGAAGTCTCGCGGCCGGTGGCGCAGATCGTTGCCGAGGCCGAACGGCTGGCCGAGGCCGGCGTGCGCGAGGTGACGCTGCTCGGCCAGAACGTCAATGCCTGGCACGGCGAGGGCGAAAACGGCGAGGAATGGGGGCTGGGCCGCCTGCTGTTCAGGCTGGCCGAGATCCCTGGCCTGGCGCGGCTGCGCTACACCACCAGCCACCCGCGCGACATGGATGACGAGTTGATCGCCGCCCATCGCGACCTGCCGGCGCTGATGCCCTATCTGCATCTGCCGGTGCAGTCGGGTTCGGACAGGATCCTCAAGGCGATGAACCGCAGGCATACGGCGCGCGACTATCTGGCGCTGATCGATCGCATTCGCGCCGCGCGCGGCGATATCGCCATGTCCGGCGATTTCATCGTCGGCTTCCCCGGCGAGACGGAAGCCGATTTCGAGGCGACCATGCAGCTGGTGCGCGAGGTCGACTACGCCTCGGCCTTCTCGTTCAAATATTCGCCGCGTCCGGGCACGCCTGGCGCCGAAATGCCCGATCACGTGCCGGAAGCCGTCAAGGACGATCGCCTGCAGCGCCTGCAGGCCCTGCTCCTGAAGCAACAGCAGGATTTCGGCGCCAGCCTCGTCGGCAGGACCATCGGCACGCTGATCGAGAAGCCGGGCCGCCAGGCTGGCCAGAAGGTCGGCCGTTCGCCCTGGCTGCAGCCCGTTATTGTTGATGAAAAGGCCGGCGAAATCGGTGACATTATCGAGGTACGAATCACAAGGACGGGCTACAATAGCCTGTTCGCCGAGTTGGCCTGATGCATGTCGCTAGATTGTGCCCGCGGTTTTGGGACAACGAAATGCATAGCCACAAGCCTCGGCAGATGAGGAGAGACGGTTGAGCGCTGCTGAACTGAAGAACCTGCCCCCGAACCAGGCATCCGGGGCTTCCGACATGGCGCACATCGTTCTGACCTTCGACAACAACAAGCTTGCCAGCGCCCTGTATGGCCAGTTCGACGAGAACCTGGCGCGGCTCGAGCAGAAGCTCGGCGTCGACATCCGCTCGCGCGGCAACCAGCTGACGATCAAGGGCTCGGCCTCGGCCGCCGAGCAGGCGCGCCGCGCGCTGGACAACCTCTACGGCATCCTCCAGAAGGGCGTCGACATCGGCCAGTCCGACGTCGACGGCGCCGTGCGCATGGCGATCGCCGCCGACGACCAGCTGACGCTGCCGACGCTGGAGCGCAAGGGCAAGATGTCCGCCGCCCAGATAGCGACGCGCAAGAAGACCATCTACGCCCGCTCGCTCAACCAGGACGCCTATATGCGGGCGCTGGAGCGCTCCGAGCTCGTTTTCGGCATCGGCCCGGCCGGCACCGGCAAGACATATCTGGCGGTGGCGCATGCCGCGATGCTGCTCGAACGCGGCATGGTCGAGCGCATCGTGCTGTCGCGGCCGGCGGTCGAGGCCGGCGAGCGGCTGGGCTTCCTGCCCGGCGACATGAAGGAGAAGGTCGATCCGTATCTGCGGCCGCTCTACGACGCGCTTTACGATATGATGCCGGCCGACAAGGTCGAGCGGGCGATCGCCGCCGAAGTGATCGAGATCGCGCCGCTGGCCTTCATGCGCGGCCGCACGCTGGCACACGCCGCCGTCATCCTCGACGAGGCGCAGAACACGACGCCGATGCAGATGAAGATGTTCCTCACCCGTCTCGGCGAGAATTCGCGCATGATCGTCACCGGCGACCCGACCCAGATCGACCTGCCGCCGAACACCAAGTCTGGCCTTGTCGAGGCGCTGCGCATCCTCGACGGCGTCACCGGCATGGTGACGGTGCGCTTCAACGAGGGCGACGTCGTCAGGCATCCGCTGGTCGCCGAGATCGTCAAGGCCTATGACCGCGACGGCAAGCTGGCCAGGGGCCTGGGCGCGGAAAGCTGACGAAAAAGCCGCATGGCTGAAGACAGGAAACTTGGCGGCGGCCTGCCCGTCGACATCGATATTTCGATTGAGGCTGGCGATTGGCCCGACGAGGCGGGGCTGACGCGCCTGGTCGATCGCGCCGTGGCTGCCGCCTTTGCCGAAACCGGCGTCGACGGCGCTTCCGAGCTCAGCATCGTCTTTTCCGACGACGCCCACATCCGCACGCTGAACGCCGGCTGGCGCGGCAAGGACAAGCCGACCAACGTCTTGTCTTTCCCGGCTTTTCCGTTCCCGAAGGGCGGTCCGCTGCCGCCGATGCTGGGCGATATCGTGCTCGCCGCCGAGACGGTCGCGCGGGAAGCGGCACTGGAAGACAAGCCGCTGGCGAACCATATCACCCATCTCGTCATCCATGGCCTGCTGCATCTTCTGGGCCACGATCACGAGACCGACGCCGAGGCCGAGGAGATGGAAGCGATCGAGCGCGCGGCGCTCGCAAGGCTTGCCATTCCCGATCCCTACGCGTAACTAAAAAGACCAATTGACCGGACGACGATGAACGACAAACCAGAGACTGCCGCCCGCCCCGACGCCGGCAGTGCGGCCAAGCCTTCCGAAAAGACGGAAGAGGGCTCGAGTCCGAGTACCACGACCGGCAGCATCGCCAGCGAGCCATCGCCTGCCGGTCCTTCCCTGTTCGATCGCGTGCTCGGCCTGTTCAGGCAGCGCAACGGCACCAGCCTGCGCGAGGAGATCGCCGGCGCGCTTGCCGAAACGGCGAGCGATGCCGGCGCCTTCTCCCCCGGCGAGCGCGCCATGCTCAACAACATCCTGCGGCTGCGTGAAGTCCGCGTCGAGGACGTCATGGTGCCGCGCGCCGACATCGAGGCGGTGGAGATCACGACGACGCTCGGCGATCTGCTCGGTCTGTTCGAGCAGTCCGGTCATTCCCGCATGCCGGTCTACTCCGAGACGCTCGACGACCCGCGCGGCATGGTCCACATCCGCGACGTGCTCGCGCACATCACCAAGGTTGCCCGCGTCAAGAAGGGTCGCACCAGCCGCAAGACGCCGGCCGCGGCACTTCTCGACCTTGCCCAGGTCGATCTCGCCCGCACCATCGGCGACCTCAACCTGATCCGCCCGGTGCTGTTCGTGCCGCCCTCCATGCTTGCCTCCGATCTGATGGGCCGCATGCAGACGACGCGCACCCAGATGGCTTTGGTCATCGACGAATATGGCGGCACCGACGGCCTCGCCTCGCTGGAAGACATCGTCGAGATGGTGGTCGGCGACATCGAGGACGAGCATGACGACGATGAGCCGATGATCACCCAGTCCGGCGAGGGCAACTTCATCGTCGACGGCAAGGCCGAGATCGACGAGGTCGCCAAGATGATCGGCGAGGATTTCACCGCCGGTGAGCATGGCGAATATGTCGACACCATCGGCGGCATGATCTTCAACACGCTCGGCCGCGTGCCGGCCCGCGGCGAGGTGGTGCAGGCCATACCCGGCTTCGAGTTCCATGTCCTCGACGCCGATCCGCGCCGCGTCAAGCGCGTGCGCATCGTGCAGGTCCAGAAGGGCGAGCGCCGCCGCCGCGCCGCCCGCACCGAGCAGGCCTGAAGCCCGCCTGATGACGGTCGAGGATCCGTTCAAGCATGCCGTCCTTGGGTCCGGCATATTCTATAAGGACCCGCGTGCGGCTTTGACCTGGCTTGAAGCGGCCTTCGGTTTCGAGCCGAGCATGGTCGTCAGCGATGCCGAGGGCCGCCTCGTCCATTCCGAAATGCGCTTCGGCGACGGTTACATCGTCGTCGATTCAGAGTGGGCCGACCATGTCGCCAGCCCCGCTTCCGTCGGTGGCCGCAACACCCAGTCTGTCTATATCCGGCTGAAGGACGGGCTCGACGCCCATTGCGAGCAGGCGCGGCTGGCCGGGGCCGAGATCATCCAGGAACCGACCGAGCAGTTCTATGGCGAACGGCAATACCGCGCCCGCGACCCCGAAGGCCATGTCTGGACCTTCACGCAGACCTTGCGCGCGGTCCCGCGCGAGGAAGCCGAGCGGCTGAGCGGCCTCAGCATCGAGGGCTGGCACCGATAACATCAGATTGCGCTTATCGATGTTTGGAGCGCGGACCGCGGCCTGATAAATCTTTTGCCGTGATTCGCGCGACTCGGAAGCCTCAATGCAGCGCCTGGCCGGCCGGATAATTCTGCTCTGGGGGTGGCGACGGGCGCTGGTGGCGTTTCTCGCCGGAGCGCTGGCGGTCCTCGCCCAGGCGCCCTATGATTTCTTCGCCGTCTGCTTCATCTCGTTCCCGCTGCTGGTCTGGCTGCTCGACGGCGCCACCGGCGAGGCTTCCGACGGCTGGCTGAGGCGGCTGAAGCCGGCCTTCGCCATCGGCTGGTGGTTCGGCTTCGGCTATTTTCTCGCCGGCCTGTGGTGGATCGGCCAGGCGCTGCTTGTCGAGGCCGACAGCTTCGCCTGGGCCTTGCCCTTCGCGGTGGTCGGCATCCCCTTCGGGCTCGCCTTCTTCTACGGTTTCGCCACGGTCGTGGCGCGGCTGTTGTGGAGCAACGGCATCGGCCGCATCGCGGCACTCGCCTTCGGCTTCGGCCTGGCGGAATGGCTGCGCGATTTCCTGTTCACCGGCTTCCCCTGGAACGCCGTCGGCTATGCGGCGATGCCGGTTCCCCTGCTGATGCAGAGCGTCTCCGTGACCGGCATGATCGGCATGAACGCGCTCGCCGTCTTCGTCTTTTCGCTGCCCGCGCTGATCGCGGCGCGACGCCAGCTTCGGCTGGGCTTCGCGCTGCTCGGCATCCTCGTCGCCGCCCATGTCGGCTTCGGCTATGTCAGGCTCGCCGCTCCACTCGAGCCGGCGGCCCGTTCGGTCGATGTCCGCATCGTCCAGCCGGACGTCGACCTCAGCGAAAAATGGGACGCTTCGGTTCGCGACCGCATCTTCGCCACCTTGCTTGGCCTGTCGGGCAAGGCGCCGGAACCCGGCCATGCCAGGCCGCAGCTGATCCTGTGGCCGGAGACCTCGGTGCCGTTCCTGTTCACCGAGCGCCCGGACGCGCTGACGGCGCTGGGCGACATGCTCGGCGAAGGCCAGATGCTGATCGCCGGCGTCGTCCGCGAGGAGGGCGGCTCGGCGGCAGGCGCCGGCAGCCGCTATTACAATTCCGTGGTGGCGATCAACGACAAGGGCGAGATCGCCGACGCCGTCGACAAGATCCATCTGGTGCCGTTCGGCGAATATCTGCCTTTCGCCGACGTTTTCGACCGCTTCGGGGTCGAGCAGCTGGTCGCCGGCCCGATGAATTTCGCGCCCGGCAACGAGCGCCATCCGATCGTATTGCCGGATGGCGTCCGCGCGCTCCCCTTCATTTGCTACGAGGTCATCTTCCCCGACCTTGTGGCAGTTGACGCTACGTCATCTCAGCTTATTGTGAACGTCACGAACGATGCGTGGTTCGGTGATACGCCGGGCCCATACCAGCACTTCAGGCAGGCCCAGATTCGCGCGGTGGAGAATGGATTGCCTTTGTTGCGTGCGGCTAACAATGGCATTTCCGCCATTGTCGATCCGCGCGGCCGCATTGTCGACGCGCTCGCCGTCAATGCGCGCGGCGCAATCGATGCGCATGTGCCGATTTCTGGGCGCGCCCTCATTTCCGCCGGCCAGCGGCGAATTAACGGATTGATGATCATGTTCCTGTTCGCGCTGGGAGCACTCCTATCGAATGTAAGGCTACGGCTACGGGTGAATTGACAGCCGACACATTAGAAACTCATACTGTAAGCGCCTGAAATTTCTCGAAGTCGGTTGGAGGTTCTGTTGGGGCAGTTGGCTCCGGCTTCGTTTGGGCAAGAAAAAATAGAAAAAGCCGGAAAAATTCGGCGAGGAGAAAATGACAGAAGAAAATAAGAAAAAACCGAATCCGATCGACATCCATGTCGGAAGTCGCATCAGGCTTCGGCGCAATATGCTTGGAATGAGCCAGGAGAAGCTGGGTGAGAATCTCGGCATCACGTTTCAACAGATCCAGAAGTACGAGAAAGGCACGAACCGGGTCGGCGCCAGCCGTTTGCAGGCCATAGCGTCCATCCTCAGCGTGCCCGTAGCCTTCTTTTTCGAAGATGCCCCGGGTCAGGAGGCCGTGGGCAACCGAGGATTCGCCGAAGACCCGTCGATGGCATTCGCCGTCGAGTTCTGCGGCAGTCCGGAAGGGCTTCAGCTCAACCGCGCCTTCGTCAAGATTGCCGACGTCAAGGTGCGTCGCAGGATCATCGATCTGGTGAAATCGCTTTCTACCGACGACGCCGACTGATCCAGGGGACTTGTGCCACCGGCGGCGCCCCGCTGGTGGTGGCACAAGACAAACTGTGCTCACATTCATGCCGGAACCGCGGCAGCGCTTGACGAGCGGCGCCCGGCACCGCTAACACGTGGCGCGCCAAAAATCGGCAACCTGCCGATCTTTCTTCAAGAGGGGACACCCGTGACGCGGCTGAACTACTTCTTCACCTCGGAATCCGTTGCCGAGGGCCATCCCGATAAGGTTTGCGACCGTATCTCCGACGAAATCGTCGATCTCGTCTATCGCGAGGCCAAGAAGACCGGCATGGACCCGTGGAAAGTCCGTGTCGCTTGCGAGACCCTGGCGACGACCAATCGCGTCGTCATCGCCGGCGAGGTCCGGGTTCCAGAGACGCTGCTGAAGAAAGACAAGGCCGGCAACATCCTCAAGGACGCCGCCGGTCATCCGGTCGTCAATCCGGCAAAGTTCAAATCGGTTGCCCGCAAGGCGATCCGCGAGATCGGCTACGAGCAGGCCGGCTTCCACTGGAAGACGGCGAAGATCGATGTCCTGCTGCACGGCCAGTCGCCCGACATCGGCCAGGGCGTCGACAACGCCGCCGACCGCCAGGGCGAGGAAGGTGCCGGCGACCAGGGCATCATGTTCGGCTACGCCTGCCGCGAGACGCCGGACCTGATGCCGGCGCCGATCTACTACAGCCACAAGATACTCGAACTCCTGGCCGCCGCGCGCCATGAAGGCGACGGCGATGCCGGCAAGCTCGGGCCGGACGCCAAGAGCCAGGTCACCGTGCGCTATGTCGACGGCAAGGCCGCGGAAGCGACGCAGATCGTGCTGTCGACCCAGCATCTCGATGCGACCTGGGATTCCAAGAAGGTCCGCAAGGTCGTCGAGCCGTATATCCGCGAGGCCCTGGGCGATCTCAAGATCGCCGAGGACTGCAACTGGTACATCAATCCGACCGGCAAGTTCGTCATCGGCGGTCCGGATGGTGACGCCGGCCTCACCGGGCGCAAGATCATCGTCGACACCTATGGTGGCGCTGCGCCGCATGGCGGCGGCGCCTTCTCCGGCAAGGACACCACCAAGGTCGACCGCTCGGCAGCCTATGCGGCGCGCTACCTCGCCAAGAACGTGGTCGCCGCCAAGCTCGCCGACCGCTGCACCATCCAGTTGTCCTACGCCATCGGCGTCGCCCAGCCGCTGTCGGTCTATGTCGACCTGCACGGCACCGGCAAGGTCGACGAGGCGAGGCTGGAGGATGCGCTGCGCTCGGTCATGGACCTGTCGCCTTCCGGCATCCGCCGTCACCTCGACCTCAACCGGCCGATCTACGCGAAAACCTCGTCCTATGGCCATTTCGGCCGCAAGGCCGGCCGCGACGGTTCCTTCTCCTGGGAGAAGACCGATCTCGCCAAGGCGCTGAAGGACGCTGTCGCCGCCTGACGGCGACTGCAGACCTGTCCATGGATCCAAAAGACAGACCGAGCCGCGCGACCGAAGCTTTTTTCGGTCGCCGGCGCGGCAAAACCATCCGTCCGCAGCAGGCCGCGGCGCTCGAAAGCGGGTTTCGGACCTACAGGCTTGATCTGGCGGCCGCGCCGCCGGCCGAATTGCGGACGCTGTTTGACGCCGACGTTTCCGCCGTCCAGCTCGAGATCGGTTTCGGCGGCGGCGAGCACCTGCTGCATCGCGCGACGGCGGATCCGCAGACCGGCTTCATCGGCGTCGAGCCCTTCGTCAACGGCATGGCCAAGCTGATGATGGCGGTCCGGGAAAAGCCGCTGGCCAACCTCAGGGTTCATGACGACGACGCCACGCGGCTGCTCGACTGGCTGCCGCCGGCTTCACTCGACGGCATCGACCTGCTCTATCCCGATCCCTGGCCGAAGAAGAAGCACTGGAAGCGGCGCTTCGTCGGTCGGGTCAATCTCGACCGTTTCGCCCATGTGCTGAAGCCGGGCGGAAAATTCCGCTTCGCCTCCGACATCGACACTTATGTGAACTGGACGCTTTTGCATTGCCGGGCGCACGGCGCCTTTGCATGGCAGGCGCAGGAAGCGGCAGACTGGCATCGGCCCTATGATGGCTGGCCGGGCACGCGCTATGAGGCCAAGGCGCTGCGTGAGGGCCGGCGGCCCGCCTATCTGACTTTCGTCAGGACATAGGCCCGGCGCGATACGGTTGACCGCGCCAGGCGGGCAGCATCAGAAGCGCCCGATCTTTCAGAAGCGGCCCATCCTATCGAAGGCGGCCGGGTCCATGCCGAGCTTGCGCAGATCGTTGGCGCGCGGCCTGCGGCCGGCTTCGACGGACCGCGACGCGGCAACGGCGCTGCCGAATGTGGTGAAGATGTCGCCGATGGCGGAAAACAGCTTGCGGCTATCCATGATTTTCAACCTTTCGCGCGCCACCGCGCGCAATTTCTCTTGTTGTGCGATGCAACATAGATAGGCACGGCGCGCCTGGGATCACAGAGGCGTTGCCGCATGGACGCCATGCGCCCGGCGCAAGGCTGCTTGCGCCGGCCTCCATTGGCCGGGTAATCTGCAGCAAGAGCGCCGCGTTTGCCACGCTCCTCACGGCAGGCTTGAAACGCCGAGCGGGATCGTTTATATCAGCCTCAAATTCTTGGTCGGTATGACGAAGAGTGGGTCCACCCGGTCCCGCTCTTTTTTATTACCTGCCAGCCAGCCACGAAAAGAGCGACAGGGACCTGATGAGCGCAGCGGCAATCGACGCCGACGACCGTATCATCCGCGAAAGCGGGATCGATGCGCGCATAGCGCTGATCGTGCAGCCGGTGCTGCGCGGCATCGGCTTCCGCCTGGTGCGGGTGCATCTGTCGGGCCAGAACGGGCTGACGCTGCAGATCATGGCCGAACGCGAGGACGGCACCATGACCGTCGAGGATTGCGAGGAAGTCAGCCGCGCCGTGTCGCCCGCACTCGATGTCGAAGATCCGATCGAAAAGGCGTATCATCTCGAAGTGTCTTCGCCCGGCATCGACCGGCCGCTGGTGCGCAAGTCGGATTTCACCACCTGGACCGGCCATCTGGTCAAGATGGAGACCTCGGTTCTTGTCGGCGACCGCAAGCGCTTCAAGGGCAAGATCGCCGAGAGCGACGATGATGGCGTGCTGATCGCCCGCGACAAGGCGGCCTATGGCGAGGAGCCGACGGTGCGCGTGCCTTACGATGCGATCGCCGATGCCCGGCTGGTGCTGACCGACGATCTCATCCGCGACGCCCTGTCGAAGGACAACAGGGCGCGCAAGGAAGCCAAGAAGCGTCGCGGCGAAGCGGAAGACGCTGCCGCGGATACGGAAAACGAAACCGAACAGGACAATTGATTTGAGCCGCCCGGCGACAGGTCCGGCAACAGGCTCGGGAGAAAGACAATGGTTGTAAGCGCCAACAGACTGGAACTGCTGCAGATCGCCGACGCGGTCGCGCGTGAAAAGTCGATCGACAAGTCGATCGTCATCGCCGCCATGGCCGATGCGATCCAGAAGGCTGCGCGCTCGCGCTATGGCCAGGAGACCAACATCCGCGCCGACATCAACGCCAACACCGGCGAGATGAAGCTGCAGCGGCTGATGGAAGTGGTCGAGAAGGTCGAGGACTACGCCACGCAGATCGCCATTTCCTCGGCCCGCGAGCGCAACCCCGACGCCCAGCTCGGCGACTTCATCGCCGAACAGCTGCCGCCGATGGATTTCGGCCGCATCGCCGCCCAGTCGGCCAAGCAGGTCATCGTCCAGAAGGTGCGCGAGGCCGAGCGTGACCGCCAGTATGACGAATACAAGGACCGCATCGGCGAGATCGTCAACGGCACCGTCAAGCGTGTCGAATACGGCAACGTCATCGTCGATCTCGGCCGCGGCGAAGCGATCATCCGCCGCGACGAGCTGATTCCGCGCGAAAACTACAAATATGGCGACCGCGTCCGCGCCTATGTCTACGACGTGCGCCGCGAGCAGCGCGGCCCGCAGATCTTCCTGTCGCGAACCCATCCGCAGTTCATGGCGAAGCTCTTCACCATGGAAGTGCCGGAAATCTACGACGGCATCATCGAGATCAAGTCGGTGGCCCGCGATCCGGGCTCGCGCGCCAAGATCGCCGTCATCTCGCGCGATAGCTCGATCGATCCGGTCGGCGCCTGCGTCGGCATGCGCGGCAGCCGCGTCCAGGCGGTGGTCGGCGAATTGCAGGGCGAGAAGATCGACATCATTCCGTGGTCCCCGTCGGCCGCGTCCTTCATCGTCAACGCGCTGCAGCCGGCCGAGGTCGCCAAGGTGGTGCTCGACGAGGATGCCGAGCGCATCGAGGTCGTGGTGCCGGACGACCAGCTGTCGCTGGCCATCGGCCGTCGCGGCCAGAACGTCCGCCTTGCCTCGCAGCTCACCGGCTGGGACATCGATATCCTGACCGAGCAGGAAGAGAGCGAGCGCCGCCAGAAGGAATTCGTCGAGCGTTCGGCGCTGTTCATGGAAGCCCTCGACGTCGACGAGATGGTCGGCCAGGTGCTGGCCTCCGAGGGTTTCACCAGCGTCGAGGAAGTCGCCTATGTCGATGCCGGCGAAATCGCCTCCATCGATGGCTTCGACGAGGACACCGCTTCGGAGATCCAGACGCGCGCCCGTGAATATCTGGAGAAGATCGAGGCCGAGCATGACGACAAGCGCAAGGCGCTCGGCGTCGAGGACGAACTGCGCGAGATCCCCGGCATCACCACCGCCATGATGGTGACGCTCGGCGAGGACGGCGTGAAGACGATCGAGGATTTCGCCGGCTATGCCGCGGACGACCTGACCGGCTGGAAGGAACGCAAGGACGGCGAGACCAAGGTCTATCCGGGCGTGCTCGCCAGCCACGGCGTGTCGCGCGCCGATGCCGAGCAGATGGTTCTGGCTGCCCGCCTCAAGGCCGGCTGGATCACCGAGGACGAGCTTGCCGCGCAGGAAGCGCCGGCTGACGAAGCCGTCGGTGCGTGAGGTGAAACCGCATCGCACAGAACCCGCCCCCGGACGAGATGAACGATCGCACCTGCATCGTCACCCGCAAGCAGGCCGAACCGGATGAATTGATCCGTTTCGTCGTCGGCCCGGATTCGGCCGTCGTCCCGGACCTCAAGAGAAATCTGCCCGGCCGCGGTTGCTGGGTCAGCGCCGAGCGCCTACATGTCGACAAGGCAGCGGCGAAAAACCTGTTTGCCCGCGCCTTCAAGGCGCAGGTGAACGTTGCCGCCGATCTCGGCGGCATTGTCGACGGGCTGCTTTCCCGATCCGCGCTGGGTATGCTGGGCCTCGCCCGCAAGGCCGGCGCGGTCGTTCTCGGCGCTGCCAAGGTCGAGAACGCGGTGCGCGACGGTCAGGCTTTGCTGGTGCTTCATGCGACCGAAGCATCGGATGACGGCGTTCGCAAGATCAGCCAGGCGCGGCGGGCGACCGTTCATCTCGGCGGCCCCGCCATCCCTGCCTACAAACTTTTCCCCGAGGCCGAGTTGAGCTTGGCATTGGGGGGTACAAATGTGATACATGCTGCCGTCCTCGCGCAAGACGCGGGAAGGGCGGTTGAGAAGCGCATGGTTGCGCTCGACCGGTATCGGGGCGGTACCCCGGACGATCTGGCAATGCTTGCGGACGTTGCTGACGAAGATGATGCCGCAGAGGATATGGAATGAGCGATACGAAATCGGGCGACGACAAGACGTTGAGCGTTACGCCGAAGAAGACCTTGACGCTGAAGCGCCCCGGCATGGAACAGGGCACTGTGCGCCAGAACTTCTCGCACGGCCGCACCAAGGCGGTCGTCGTCGAGACCAAGAAGCGCAAGTTCTCGCTGCACGGCGACAAGCCGGAGCCGGCGGCCGCTCCCGTGTCCGTCTTCGCGCCGAAGCCCGCCGCCGCGGCGGCGCCCGCTGTCCAGGAAGCGCCGAAGGCGCCACCGCCGCCGCCTCCAGCCGAGCGTGGCGGCATGGTGCTCAACGAATTGTCGCGCGGCGAGATGGAAGCCCGCCGCAGGGCGCTCGAAGGCTCCAAGGCGCGCGAGATCGAAGATCGCCAGCGTGCCCAGGAAGATGCCAAGCGCCGCGCCGATGACGAGGAACGTCGCCGTCGCGAGCGTGAGGAATCCGCGCGCCGCCAGGCCGAGGAAGAAGCGCGGCTGCAGACCGAGGCCGAATCCCGGCGCCGCGCCGAGGAAGAGGCGCGCCGCCGCGCGCCGCAGGCCGCCGAGCTGGCGACGCCGGACGATGAGGAAGAGGTCAAGCCGAAGCGCACCAGTGGCGCAGGCGCCCCCGTGCGCCGCCTGGTTACGCCCGAAGTGGCGCGTCCAGCCAAGCCGACCAAGGGCGAGGAAGATCGTCGCCGCGGCAAGCTGACGCTGAATTCGGCGCTCTCCGACGAGGATGCGCGCGCTCGCTCGCTGTCGTCGATGCGCCGCCGTCAAGAGAAGTTCAAGCGCGCGATGCATAACGAGCCGCGCGAGAAGGTCATGCGCGAAGTGATCCTGCCCGAAACCATCACCATCCAGGAACTGGCGCAGCGCATGTCCGAGCGCGCCGTCGACGTGGTCAAGTTCTTCATGAAGCAGGGCCAGATCATGAAGCCGGGCGACGTCATCGACGCCGACACCGCCGAACTGGTGGCCACTGAATTCGGCCACACGGTGCGCCGCGTCGCCGAGTCCGACATCGAGGAAGGCCTGTTCAACATCGCCGACCGTGCCGAAGACCTGGTGGCGCGTCCGCCTGTGGTCACGATCATGGGCCACGTCGACCACGGCAAGACCTCGCTGCTCGACGCCATCCGCAACGCCAATGTCGTCTCCGGCGAAGCCGGCGGCATCACCCAGCACATCGGCGCCTACCAGGTCGAGAAGAACGGTCAGAAGATCACCTTCATCGACACGCCCGGCCACGCCGCCTTCACGGCGATGCGCGCCCGTGGCGCCCAGGCGACCGACATCGCCGTGCTGGTGGTTGCGGCCGACGACAGCGTGATGCCGCAGACGATCGAATCGATCAGCCATGCCAAGGCGGCCGGCGTGCCGATCATCGTCGCCATCAACAAGATCGACAAGCGTGACGCCGACCCGCAAAAGGTGCGTTCCGAACTGCTGCGCCATGAGGTTTTCGTCGAGTCCATGGGCGGCGAGGTGCTGGACGTCGAAGTGTCGGCGACCAAGGGCACCAATCTCGACAAGCTGCTCGAAGCGATCCTGCTGCAGGCCGAAATCCTCGACCTGAAAGCCAATCCGGACCGCACCGCCGAGGGCGTCGTCATCGAGGCGCAGCTCGACAAGGGCCGCGGCCCCGTCGCCACCGTGCTGGTGCAGACCGGCACGCTGATGCCGGGCGACATCCTCGTCGCCGGCAACGAGTGGGGCCGGGTGCGCGCGCTGGTCAACGATCGTGGCGAGCACGTCAAGGAAGCGCCGCCGGCGATGCCGGTGGAGGTGCTGGGCCTGCAGGGCACCCCGCAGGCCGGCGATCGCTTCGCCGTCGTCAACAACGAGGCCCGCGCCCGCGAGATCACCGAATACCGTCAGCGCCTGGCGCGCGAGAAGGCGGTGGCCAAGCATGCCGGCCAGCGCGGCTCGCTGGAGCAGATGATGTCGCAGTTGCAGACGAGCGGGCTGAAGGAGTTCCCGCTGGTCATCAAGGGCGACGTGCAGGGCTCGATCGAGGCGATCAGCGCCGCACTCGAGAAGCTCGGCAACGACGAAGTGCGCGCGCGCATCGTCCATGCCGGAGCCGGCGGCATCACCGAAAGCGACGTGTCGCTGGCGGAGACCTCCGGTGCCGCGATCATCGGCTTCAATGTCCGCGCCAATACGCAGGCACGTGCCGCCGCCGCGGCCGCCGGCATCGAGATCCGCTACTACTCGATCATCTACAATCTCGTCGATGACGTGAAGGCGGCTCTCTCCGGCATGCTCTCGCCGGAGCGTCGCGAGACCTTCATCGGCAATGCCGAGATCCTCGAGATCTTCGACATCACCAAGGTCGGCAAGATCGCCGGCTGCCGTGTCACCGAAGGCAAGGTCGAACGCGGCGCCGGCGTGCGCCTGATCCGCGACAACGTCGTCATCCACGAAGGCACGCTGAAGACACTGAAGCGCTTCAAGGACGAGGTTTCGGAAGTGCCGGGCGGCCAGGAGTGCGGCATGGCCTTCCAGAACTACGAGGACATGCGCGTCGGCGACGTCATCGAGTGCTTCCGCATCGAGATGGTGACCCGCACGCTCTAAGTTCGAGCATCGCATTGAGAAGTCCGGGCGGTGGTCGCAAGGCCGCCGCCCACATCACATGAGACATGCGGCGCGGTCCCATCCCGCGCATCACGATTTCAGGACCGAGGAAAATGTCCCGTTCAACCACGTCAGGCCCGTCCCAGCGCATGCTGCGTGTCGGTGAGCAGGTGCGCCACGCGCTGTCCGAAACCTTGCAGCGCGGCGAGATCATCGATCCGCTGATCGAGAACAGCGTGATCTCGGTTTCCGAGGTCCGCATGTCGCCCGATCTGAAGATCGCCACCGCTTTCGTCTCGCCGCTCGGCGCCAGCGACGACAATGCCGTGGTCGAAGCGCTCAACAAGCATGCGAAATTCATCCGCGGCCGTGTCTCGGGCGCGCTGAGGCAGATGAAGTACATGCCGGAGTTTCGCTTCCGGCTGGACACGTCCTTCGACAATTTCGCCCGCATCAACGATTTGCTGAAGTCGCCGGAAGTGGCGCGGGATCTCAGCAACGACGACGACAAAGACAAAGACGACAAGAAGGACAGCGAATAGTGGGCCGTCGCGGCAAGAAGAAGGGCAGGCCGGTTTCCGGCTGGGTGGTTCTGGACAAGCCGGTCGGCATGGGTTCGACCGAGGCCGTCTCCAAGATCAAATGGCTGTTCCAGGCCGAGAAGGCCGGCCATGCCGGCACGCTCGACCCGCTGGCGTCGGGAATGCTGCCGATCGCGCTCGGCGAAGCGACCAAGACCGTGCCCTACGTGCAGGACGGCGCCAAGGTCTATCGCTTTACCGTCGCCTGGGGCGAGGAGCGCTCGACCGATGATCTCGAGGGCCCGGTGACCAACAGCTCGGAGCGCCGTCCGGCCGAGGCCGAGGTGAAGGCGCTGTTGCCGAAATACACCGGCGTCATCATGCAAACGCCGCCGCAGTTCTCCGCCATCAAGATCGCCGGCGAGCGCGCCTATGACCTCGCCCGCGAGGGCGAGACGGTCGACATCCCCGCGCGCGAGATCGAGATCGGCCGCCTCGATATTGTCGAGCACGACGCCGGCCGCACCGTTTTCGAGGTCGAATGCGGCAAGGGCACCTATGTGCGTTCGCTCGCTCGCGACATGGGCCGCGACCTCGGCTGCTTCGGCCATATCGCGGAGCTGCGCCGTGTCGAGGTCGAGCCGTTCACGCCGGAGGACTTCGTCACCGTCGCCGAACTCGAAGCCGCCCGTTTCGGCGAACGCGGCGAGGTGGCGGGGGATGACGACGCATCCGACGCGCCGGTCGACTTCGATGCCATCGACGCGCTGCTGGTCGACACCGCGGCAGCGCTCGAGTGCCTGCCGCAGGTCACCGTCAGCGACGACGCGGCGACCAGAATCCGGCTCGGCAATCCGGTCATCATCCGCGGCCGAGACGCTCCGGTCGAGGCCGAGGAAGCCTGCGCCACGGTGCGCGGCAGGCTGGTCGCCATCGGCGCCATCGAGCAGGGCATGTTCAAGCCCAAGCGGGTCTTTGCCGGATGACGGCGCTCGGCTAGTTTCGGTTCGGCATTGGGGGCAGGGGGATATGGCGAAAGCTGAGACGGCAACGAAGCGCGGGCCGATGAAGACCCGCCGGCCACCGGTCGGCGCCTCGCCGGGCACACTGATCGCCGATCCGGCGGCACGGCGCAGCGAGCTCCGGCTGACGCTGATCTCGCCCGACAAATTCGAGACCATCGAGAACGCCAGTATCGATGATCTCAATGCCCATTGCGACCAGTGGCCCGTCGTCTGGCTGGATTGCACCGGCCTCGCCAACATCCCGCTGATCGAGGAGATCGGCCGCATCTTCAGCCTGCATCCGCTGGCGCTTGAAGATGTCGTCAACACTGGCCAACGGCCGAAGGTGGACTTCTTCGAGGACCATGCCTTTGTCGTCATGCGCATGATCGACGATGTCACGGCCCATCGCTACGAGCAGATCGCGGTCTTCTTCGGCAGCAACTTCGTCGTCACCTTCCAGGAGCGCGAGGGCGATCCGTTCAATCCGGTTCGCAAGCGCATCGCCAGCTCGGTGCCGAACCGGCTGCGCGCGCGCGGCGCCGACTATCTCGCCTATGCGTTGATCGACGCCATCGTCGACAGCTATTTCCCGCCGATCGAGGCCGCCAGCGAATTGGTCGACGGCATCGAGGACGAGATGCTGCGCGCGCCGCACAAGCAGCAGATGCGGCAACTGCACGAGTTGCGGCGCGACGCCAACGTGCTGAAGGGTGTGCTTTGGCCGATGCGCGATGCGCTGGCGACGCTGATCCGCAACGACGTGCCCTACGTGAAGGCCGAGACCAAGGTCTTCTTCAACGACACGCTCGATCATTCGCTGCGCCTGATCGAATTGGTCGAAACCCAGCGCGACATGCTGACCGGGCTGATCGAGATGCACCTGTCGCTGAGCCAGGCGCGCACCAACGACGTCATCTCCTATCTGACCATCGTCTCGGTGATCTTCATGCCGCTGACCTTCCTGGTCGGCGTCTGGGGCATGAACTTCGACCCCGATACCTCGCCATGGAACATGCCGGAGTTGAAGGCCTATTACGGCTACCCCACGGCGCTGCTGTTCATGGCCCTCGTTGCCGCCGGGCTGATTGCTTTCTTCAAGTGGAAGAAGTGGTTGTAGTCGAACGCAAATCTTCAGTTTTCAGGGAAAAGGCCTGCGACAAGCCGGCTTGTGATTTGGGCTGGCGTTTTCCGGGGAATTGCCCTATATGCGCCGCAGCTTCGCGCCGTGTCGCGTTGCTTGCACCGGCCCCTGCTGGACGACATCCCGGCTGAGGGCGACCCGTTTCCTCCAACAGATAAGGAAAAACACGATGTCGATTACTGCCGAGCGCAAAAAGGAATTGATGGGTGAATTCGCAACCGCCAAGGGCGATACCGGGTCTCCGGAAGTCCAGGTGGCCATCCTTTCCGAGCGCATCAAGAACCTGACCGACCACTTCAAGGACCACAAGAAGGATAACCATTCCCGCCGTGGTCTGCTCGCTCTCGTCTCCCAGCGCCGCAGCCTGCTTGATTATCTCAAGCGCAAGGACGACGCGCGCTATCAGACGCTGATCGAGAAGCTCGGTCTGCGCCGTTGACGAATTGACCGGCGGGCTTTCCTCGGGAGAGCCCGCCGGTCGCGCATTTGGTGCATCGGATCGCTCCAGTGCACCAATGACAGGATGAAGCGCCGCGCATCGATCGGATACGCAAACGGACGCTTCGCGAAGTTGGCATTTGCGCATGGCCGTTCCGAGAGCCGCGGCTTTCAGGTCATGCGCAAGGCCGGTCGGATCGATCGGCCAGACCCGGTTTCGAGCCAGCAAAGGGCTGCTTGGAACCGCCCATGGACGGTCATGGGGCAGGATTGCAGGATGCTCGTGCGGCCAGCGTGCCGGGATTGATGCGAGCGTCCCGTTGTCTTGCCCGTGGCTGCCCGAGAAAAGAAGCCAGGGGAAAGGGCATCCGCGCACGACAAGCCGCGCGACCCTTTCCGCATATGAAGGACAAGACATGTTCAATCACCACAAAGTGGAAATCGAGTGGGGCGGCCGTCCGCTCGTTCTGGAAACCGGCAAGATCGCGCGCCAGGCTGACGGCGCGGTGCTCGCCACCTACGGCGAGACCAAGGTCCTCGCCACCGTCGTTTCGATGAAGGAGCCGAAGCCCGGCCTCGATTTCTTTCCGCTGACCGTCAATTACCAGGAAAAGACCTACGCCGCCGGCAAGATCCCGGGCGGCTATTTCAAGCGCGAGGGACGTCCGAGCGAGAAGGAAACGCTGGTTTCCCGCCTGATCGACCGTCCGATCCGCCCGCTCTTCGCCGATGGCTACAAGAACGACACCCAGATCGTCGTCACCGTCGTCCAGCACGACCTCGAGAACGATCCGGACATCCTGTCGATCGTTGCCACCTCGGCCGCGCTGACGCTGTCCGGTGTCCCCTTCATGGGCCCGATCGGTGGTGCCCGCGTCGGCTACATCAACGGCGAGTACGTGCTTAACCCGCATATCGACGAGATGCAGGAATCCAAGCTCGACCTCGTCGTCGCCGGCACCACCGATGCCGTGCTGATGGTCGAATCCGAGGCCAAGGAACTCTCCGAAGAGCTGATGCTCGGCGCCGTCATGTTCGGCCACAAGGGCTTCCAGCCGGTGATCGAGGCGATCATCAAGCTGGCCGAGGTCGCCGCCAAGGATCCGCGCGACTTCACCGCCCCGGACTATTCCGCGCTCGAAGGCGAGATGCTGAAGATCGTCGGCGACGAGCTTCGCGATGCCTACAAGATCACCGACAAGCAGGCCCGCTATGCCGCCGTCGACGCCGTCAAGGCGAAGGTGAAGGCGGCGTTCGCGCCGGCCGAAGGCGAGGAAGCCAGGTACACGTCCGAGCAGATCGGCTCCGTGTTCAAGGAACTCCAGGCCAAGGTCGTGCGCTGGAACATCCTCGACACCGGCTCGCGCATCGATGGCCGCGACCTGAAGACGGTCCGCAAGATCGTCTCCGAAGTCGGCGTCCTGCCGCGCACCCACGGTTCGGCGCTGTTCACCCGCGGCGAGACCCAGGCGCTGGTCGTCGCCACGCTCGGCACCGGCGAGGACGAGCAGTATGTCGACTCGCTGACCGGCATGTACAAGGAGAAGTTCCTCCTCCACTACAACTTCCCGCCCTACTCGGTCGGCGAGACCGGCCGCATGGGCTCGCCGGGCCGCCGCGAGATCGGCCACGGCAAGCTTGCCTGGCGCGCCATCCGGCCGATGCTGCCCTCCGCCGACCAGTTCCCCTACACGCTGCGCGTCGTCTCGGAGATCACCGAGTCCAACGGTTCGTCCTCGATGGCGACCGTCTGCGGCACCTCGCTGGCGCTGATGGATGCCGGCGTGCCGCTGGCCAAGCCGGTTGCCGGCATCGCCATGGGCCTGATCAAGGAAGGCGAGCGCTTCGCGGTGCTCTCCGACATCCTGGGCGATGAAGATCATCTCGGCGACATGGACTTCAAGGTCGCCGGCACAGCCAACGGCATCACCTCGCTGCAGATGGACATCAAGATCGAGGGCATCACCGAGGAGATCATGCAGATCGCGCTGGACCAGGCCAAGGATGGCCGCCAGCATATCCTCGGCGAGATGGCGCATGCTCTGACCGGCGCTCGCCCCGAACTCGGTGAGTTCGCGCCACGCATCGAAGTCATGCACATCCCGACCGACAAGATCCGCGACGTCATCGGTTCCGGCGGCAAGGTCATCCGCGAGATCGTCGAGAAGACCGGCGCCAAGATCAACATCGAGGACGACGGCACGATCAAGATCGCTTCGGCCAACGCCAAGGAGATCGAGGCGGCGAAGAAGTGGATCCACACCATCGTTGCCGAGCCGGAAGTCGGCGAGATCTATGAAGGCACGGTCGTCAAGACCGCCGACTTCGGCGCCTTCGTCAACTTCTTCGGTCCGCGCGACGGCCTCGTTCACATTTCGCAGCTGGCCAACGAGCGCGTCGCCAAGACCTCCGACGTCGTCAAGGAAGGCGACAAGGTCTGGGTCAAGCTGATGGGCTTCGACGAGCGCGGCAAGGTCCGCCTGTCGATGAAGGTCGTCGACCAGGCCACCGGCAAGGAAATCGTGCGCGAGAAGAAGGCTGAAGGCGGCGAGGAAGACGCTGCCTGATCGGGCTGACCAGACAGTTGAGACGGGCGCGGCTTATGTCGCGCCCGTTTTCGTTTAGGGGGCGTGTTTCCCGCGGGGCAAGGAAATGTCGGCAGAGCCGCTGAAGACGCTGTTCCATTCGTATGAGGCTGAGGCCCTCGACTTGCCGAAAGAGGGCGAGCGCGTGCTTTTCCTCGGCGCCGAACCCGGTTTCCGCTTGCCCGGGGGCTTCGCAGCCGCGCTCCATCTCGTGCAGGGTTTTCGCCCGCATTTTCGCGCGCTGCAGGCGGCGGGTTTTCACGTCACGCCGCGAGCGGACGGCGCTGGCTTCGATGCCGCGCTCGTGCTCGCCGGCCGTCACCGCGGCCAGAACGAGCTGCGGGTCGCCGAAGCGATCGAACGCGTGGCGTCGGGTGGGCTGATCCTGGTCGCGGGCGGCAAGGAGGATGGTATCGCTAGCCTGCGCAAGCGTGTCGACGAGCTTGTGCCGCTCGACGGCCATTTGCCGAAGCATCACGGCGTCGCCTTCTGGTTCCGCCGGCCCGTCGACGTCGGCGCGGCGGCCGTGCTGCGCTCGGCCAATCCGGCGGTTGTGGTCGAAGGCCGTTTCCACACCACGCCAGGCATGTTCTCCTTCGATCGGGTAGATGCCGGCTCGAAACTGCTGGTGGATAGCCTGCCGGGCGACATCAGGGGCGCCGTTGCCGATTTCTGCGCCGGCTGGGGCTATGTGGCGGCCGAGGCGGCGTCGCGCTTCCCGGGGCTCACCGGGCTCGATCTTTTCGAAGCGGATTTCGAGGCGCTGGAGGCGGCGAAGGCCAATCTTGGCGGCACTTCGGTCGAGCCGCGCTTCTTCTGGACCGATCTGCTCGGCGAGCCTGTCGAGCGACGCTATGACGCTATTCTCATGAACCCGCCTTTCCACCGCGGCCGGGCGGCTGAGCCGGAGATCGGCGCCGGCATGATCCGGGCGGCGGCGAAGGCGCTGAAACCGGGCGGACGCTTGTTCATGGTGGCGAACCGCCAGTTGCCTTACGAAGCGGTGCTGGCGGCGGCCTTCTCAAGCCATGCCGAGATCGCCCGCGACGGCATGTTCAAGGTGCTGTCGGCGCGCCGATAACGGGCGCCTTAATGCATGCTGACGATGCGCGCCTCGCGCTTTTCGACGAAGCGCGCTTCGCCCATCCCGACCTTGAGCGGGGCCGGCCGGCCGAACAGGTAGCCTTGCACCACCTCGCAGCCGGCGGCCCTGAGCAGCGTCGCCTGGTTTTCGGTCTCGACGCCTTCGGCGATGATGCCGACGCCGAGCGCGCGCGACAGCCCGACGATGGTCGAGACCACCGCGCCCGAGTTGGAATCGGTGTCGATGCGGCTGACGAAGGAACGGTCGATCTTGAGCTTGCCGAACGAGAAATCGATAAGGTAGCTGAGATTGGAATAGCCGGTGCCGAAATCGTCGACGGCCACCGAGATGCCCATCTCGGCAAGCTGCTGCAGGATGACGGCCGCGCGGTCGCGGTCCTGCATCATTGCGGTTTCGGTGACTTCCAGCTCGAGCCGTGACGGCTTGATGCCGGTGGCGACCATCGTTTCGCGCACCAGGCCGACGAAATCCTTGGTCATGAACTGCACCGGTGAGATGTTGACGGCGACGAAGCAGTCCTCGGGCAGGTACTGGGCGTCGCTGCAGGCCTTGCGCAGCACCCATTCGCCGATCGGGTTGATCATGCCAGTCTCTTCGGCGATCGGGATGAACTCGATCGGCGGGATCATGCCGCGTTCCGGGTGCTTCCAGCGGATAAGCGCCTCGTAGCCGATGATGCGGCCGCTCGGAAGGTCGAGCTGCGGCTGGTAGTGGAGGTCGAAATCGCCGCGCTCGAACGCGGTATGCAGTTCGGATTCGATCCATTGCCGATAGTCGGCGACCCGGCCCATGTCGCTATGGAAGACCGACCAGTTGCCGACGCCGCCGGCGCGCGCATTCTGCAGCGCCAGATTGGAACGGCGCAGCACCAGGACGGGGTCGACGCCGTCCTTGGGCATCGCCACGATGCCGACCGACAGGCTGACCGACTGCTGATGTGAATTGAGCTGATAGGGCTCCATCATCTCGTCGATGAGCTTCTCGATCGTCTGCTCGACCGAGCCCTTCAGCTCGCGGTCCGCCAGCAGCACCGCGAACTCGCCGGCGCCGATGCGCCCAAGCACCGCGCCCTCCGGCATGCGGTCCTTGAGCCGCTCGGCGAAGGCGCGGATCAGCTCGTCGCCATAGCTGTAGCCGATGGCGTCGTTGATGTGCTTGAAGCGGTCGATGTCGATGTCGATCAGGAACACCGGCTCGCCGGTGCGGATCGTCGCCGATGCCGCCTCGGCAATCTTGCCGACCATCGCCGGACGCGCCAGCAGGCCCGTCAGCTTGTCGAAATTGGTCTCGTTGAAGACATACTGCTCCGATTCATCGACACCGGCGAAGAAGGAAAGGGCGGCACCCGCCGCCGCCAGCGCGCAAAGCGCAGCGATGATGCCGGCCATCGTTTCCGCCGGCATGCCGGCAAGACCGTCGCCGAAACCGAATTTCAGCCCCCAGATGCCGAGGATAAAGCTGCCCATGCCCGAGCTTGCTATGGTGAGCAGCCGGAACAACGGTGTTCGCTTCGGGTTGCTGGCAGCAGCAGACATGCAGAGTCCCTAAGTTGCGGGACGTTCTAGCGGAAATCTCCTTAAAATGAGTTTCCGCCAATGCATCCAATTTTACCGGAAGCCGAGTATTTCCCGCGGGATTATTCCCGGGCGCCGTCGGTCTGCTTCAATTCGTCGAGTGTCGGCATGGAAACGATGTGGTAGCCGGAATCGACGTAATGGATCTCGCCGGTGACGCCGGAAGAGAGATCGGACAGCAGATAGAGCGCCGAGCCGCCGACCTCGTCGATGGTCACCGTGCGGCGCAGCGGCGAGTTGCGCTGCTGGTAGGAGAACATGTGGCGGGCGTCGGAAATCCCGGCGCCGGCGAGCGTGCGCACCGGGCCTGCCGAGATCCCGTTCACGCGGATGCCGCGCGGGCCGTAGTCATTGGCGAGATAGCGCACGCTGGCTTCCAGCCCGGCCTTGGCGACGCCCATGACGTTGTAGTTCGGCATGACCCGCACCGAGCCGGCATAGGTCAGCGTGATCATCGAGCCGCCATCCGTCATCAGCGGCGCGGCGTTGCGGGCCACCTCGGTGAAGGAATAGCAGGAGATCACCATGGTGCGGACGAAATTGTCGCGGCTGGTGTCGGCGTAGAGGCCCTTGAGCTCGTTCTTGTCGGAAAAGCCGATGGCATGGACGACGAAATCCAGCCCACCCCAGGCCTTGCCGAGGGTCTCGAACGTGGCGCTGACCGAGGCGCTGTCCTCGACGTCGCAAGGCACCACCAGCGATGCGCCGAGCTTGTCGGCAAGCGGCTTGACCCGGCGTCCGAAAGCGTCGCCCTGATAGGTGAAGGCGAGTTCGGCGCCGTGTTCGGACAATTTCTTGGCGATGCCCCAGGCGATCGAATGATCGTTGGCGACACCCATGACAAGCCCGCGCTTGCCCTTCATCAGTCCGTCCATGACTGGCGATCCTTATGCGGAATAGCGCTGGAAAATCAGCGTTGCGTTGGTGCCACCGAAACCGAAGGAATTCGACAAAACGGTGTCGATCCTGGCGTTGTCGATGCGCTTGCGCACGATCGGCATGCCTGCGAATTCCGGGTCGAGCTCCTCGATATGGGCGCTCTCGCCGATGAAGCCGCCTTGCATCATCAGGATCGAGTAGATCGATTCCTGGACACCGGCGGCGCCCAGCGAATGGCCGGTCAGCGACTTGGTCGAGGTGATGAACGGCATCTTGTCGCCGAACACTTTGCGGATGGCGCCCATCTCCTTGGAATCGCCGACCGGCGTCGAGGTGCCGTGCGTGTTGATGTAGTCGACCGGCGTAGACACCGTGGCGAGCGCCTGGCGCATGCAGCGCACCGCGCCTTCGCCCGACGGCGCCACCATGTCGTAGCCGTCGGAGGTCGCGCCGTAGCCGACGATCTCGGCATAGATCTTGGCGCCGCGCGCCTTGGCGTGCTCCAACTCCTCCAGGATCAGCACGCCAGCGCCGCCGGCGATGACGAAGCCGTCGCGGTTGACGTCATAGGCGCGCGAAGCGGTGGATGCCTTGTCGTTGTACTTCGACGACATCGCGCCCATGGCGTCGAACAGGTCCGACATCGTCCAGTCGAGATCCTCGTGGCCGCCGGCGAACATCACGTCCTGCTTGCCCCACTGGATGAGCTCATAGGCGTTGCCGATGCAGTGCGCGGAGGTCGAGCAGGCCGACGAGATCGAGTAGTTGACGCCGTGGATCTTGAACCAGGTGGCAAGCGTCGCCGATGCGGTCGACGACATCGCCTTCGGCACCGCGAACGGGCCGATGCGCTTGGGGCTGCCGTTCTTGAGCGTGGTTTCGGCCGCCTCGACGATGGTCCGGGTGGAGGGGCCGCCCGAGCCCATGACGATGCCGGTGCGTTCGTTGGTAATGTCGCTCTCGCCAAGCCCGGCATCCGCAATCGCCTGGTCCATGGCGACGTGGTTCCACGCCGCGCCCTGCGACAGAAAGCGCATGGCGCGCCGGTCGATCATGGCCGACGGATCGAGCGTCGGCGCGCCCCAGACCTGGCAGCGGAAACCGTGTTCGGCGAAGGAATTGGAAAAGCTGATGCCTGATTTGGCATCGTGCAGCGAGGCCTGCACCTCGTTGGCGTTGTTGCCGATCGACGACACGATGCCGAGGCCCGTCACTACGACCCGTCTCATTCGCAACTCCTTCAGGCGCATGATGTCGAAAACCGTGATCGGAATTCGCAAACGATCATACGCAAAATCAAAGCGCCATGCGGTCCCGCATGCAAAGGGTGCATGGCGCGGTGGTGGCGCCGGTCAAGCCGCCGCCGATTGCTTGGACAGACCCACTTTCAGATCCGTCGCCGCGTATATGGGTTCGCCATCCGCCTTCAGCCAGCCATCGGCGATACCGAGCACCAGACGCCCGCGCATCACGCGCTTGAAGTCGATGCCGTATTCCACCTTCTTGACCGACGGCGTCACCATGCCCTTGAACTTCACCTCGCCGGTCGACAGCGCCATCCCCTTGCCCGGCTCGCCGAGCCAGCCGAGATAGAAGCCGGTCAGCTGCCACATGGCGTCGAGACCGAGGCAGCCCGGCATGATCGGGTTGCCGATGAAATGGCAGGCGAAGAACCACAGGTCCGGCTTGATGTCGAACTCGGCGCGGATGAAGCCCTTGTCGAAGGCGCCGCCGGTCTCGCTGATCTCGGTGATGCGGTCGAACATCAGCATCGGCGGGGAGGGGAAACTCGCGGTGGCC
>NZ_RZOF01000230.1:0-10580 GCF_003998955.1 Mesorhizobium sp. M4B.F.Ca.ET.017.02.2.1
CATCCCGAGGTCGCCTTCCGCCGGTTGAACGGCGGCAAAGCCATGGCGCTGCCGAAAAAGGTCAAGGGCGCGATCAACCCCGCCGGCATGGAGGAGCGCAAGGCGCTGCTATGCCGGCATGGCTATGAAAAGAGCTTCCTCGACCAGTCGGCGCCCAAAGGTGCCGCCGCCGACGATTTCCTCGACGCGGCAGCGATGATGCTGATCGCCGGCCGCATCGCCAGCGGCGAGGCAAGACCGCATCCGGACCCGCCGCTGACCGACCGTTTCGGCATTCCAGTAGCCATCTGGGCATGACCCGGCCATGCCCGCCGCATCGCGATTGCGACGGAGCCATCCGCAATTCGGCATTGCTCGCGACCGGCTTTTGCCGTTAGAGGGCTTCCGGATTGAACTGTGCAGCTGCCTCCAGCCCCCCGGAAAGGCTTTAGCCGCCCATGCCCCATCTTCCTGAGCGTCTCCTCAACGGCTATCGCAATTTCATGAACGGCCGCTACCTCGCCGAAAGTGGGCGCTACCGCTCGCTGGCGCGCGAAGGCCAGGCGCCCGAGACGATGATCGTCGCCTGCTGCGACTCCCGCTCCGCCCCGGAGGCGATCTTCGACGCCGGACCGGGCGAGTTGTTCGTGCTGCGCAATGTCGGCAATCTGGTGCCCCCCTATGCGCCGGACGGCGAGTTCCATTCGACCTCGGCCGCGCTCGAATTCGCCGTGCAAAGCCTTAAGGTCAAGAACATCGTGGTGATGGGCCATGGCCGCTGCGGCGGCATCCGCGCCGCCCTCGACCCCAACTCGGCGCCGCTCTCGCCCGGCGACTTCATCGGCAAGTGGATGAGCCTGATCGCCCCAGCCGCCGAGACCGTCTCGTCCAGCACCTTCATGACGGCGACCGAGCGCCAGACCGCCCTGGAGCGCATCTCGATCCGCTATTCGATCGCCAACCTCCGCACCTTCCCCTGCGTTTCCATCCTCGAAGGCAAGGGCAGATTGTCGCTGCATGGCGCCTGGTTCGACATCTCGACCGGCGAGCTTTGGGTGATGAACAAGGAGACCGGCGATTTCGAGCGGCCGGATCTGGGGTGAGGCCGGCGATGCGGATCGTTTTCCAGGGACCCGCGATAGCCGCCGCACTGCTCTTTTCGGCGCTCGCCGCCCGCGCCGATGACGGCGCGCTGATCGATCGCTGGTATTCGGCGCTGCTCGTCGCCGATCGAACGGAGCTGTCGGATTTGCTCGCCGACGACGTGCACATCAAGCTCGACGACCTCGGCGTCGTGCAGACCAAGCAGGAGTTCATCGCCTCGATCGACGATTGGCAGGGCGCCGTCGCCGGCGCCACGATCCGTCATCGCATCGAGAAGTCGGAAGCCGGTGTCACCACGGTGATCGCCTGCTACGACTTCCCCAGCAATGACATGCTGATGCGCGAGACCTTCTCCGTCGCCGGCAATCGCATCACCGCCAGCTCGCAGGCCGCGATCGCTGAGAGCTGCGAAACTTACTGACCAATCCCGATCCGGTCGCAAGGTTGCGCGCGAGAGGCCCGCGCCCTACATCGGTCTCGCCTCCCATTGCCACCAACCGAAAGCTCTTCCATGTCATCAGCCGTCGATCTCGCCGCCCATCCGCTGACCAAATGGCAAGGGCCGCTCGACCTGCCGGATTTTGCGCGCATCGGCGACGGCGATTTCGGCCCGGTCTTCGACGCGGCGCTGAAGGCGCATGAGGCCGAGATCGACGCGATCGCCGGCAACAGCGAAACGCCGACCATCGAGAACACGCTGGCCGCCCTGGAACTCGCCGGCGAGCCGCTCGACCATGTCTCATCGATATTCTGGTGCCGGGCCGGCGCCCACACCAATGAGGACATCCAGGCGCTGGAGCGCGATATCTCGCCGAAAATGTCGCGGCATTTCTCGGCGATCTCGATGAACGAAAAGCTGTTCGCCCGCATCGACGATCTCTACCAGCGCCGCGAGGTCTTGAAGCTCGACGCCGAGACGCTGCGCGTGCTGGAAAAGACCTGGAAGGGTTTTGTCCGCTCGGGCGCCAGGCTTGACGCCGACGGCAAGAAACGGCTGGCCAGGATCAACGAGGAGCTGTCCTCGCTCGGCACCAGCTTTGGCCAGAACGTGCTGGCCGACGAACGCGACTGGGCCCTGTTTCTCGACGAAGCCGATCTTGCCGGCCTGCCGGATTTCCTGAAAAGCGCCATGGCGCAAGCCGCCGAGATGCGCGGCCAGAAGGGTCGCTATGCCGTGACGCTGTCGCGCTCGATCTACGAGCCGTTCTCGACCTTCTCGGAGCGCCGCGACCTGCGCGAGATAGCCTTCCGCGCCTTCACCATGCGCGGCCAGAACGGCGGCGCCTCCGACAACACGTCGGTTGTTCGCGACATGCTGAAGCTGCGCGCCGAGAAGGCAATATTGCTCGGCTACGGCTCCTTCGCGGCGCTGAAGCTCGACGACACGATGGCCAAGACGCCGAAGGCCGTGCACGCGCTGCTCGACCCGGTCTGGGAGAAGGCGCTGGAGAAGGCGGCGAGCGACCAGAAGGAATTGGAGCGGCTGGCGGCAGAGGCCGGCAGCAACGAAAAATTCGCCGCCTGGGACTGGCGCTTCTACCAGGAGAAGCTGCGCGCCGAAAAATTCGCCTTCGACGAGGCGGAGCTGAAGCCTTATCTGCAGCTCGACCGCATCATCGAGGCCTGTTTCGATGTCGCGACGCGACTGTTCGGCATCAGCTTCGAGGAGAAGCACGGCATCGCCGCCTGGCATCCGGATGCGCGTGTTTTCGTGGTGAAGAATGCCGACGGCAGCGAGCGCGGCCTGTTCCTCGCTGACTATTTCGCCCGGCCCTCAAAACGCTCCGGCGCCTGGATGAGCCCGCTGAAATCCGGCTACACGCTCGGCCACGGCTCGCAGCCTGTCATCTACAACATCATGAACTTCGCCAAGCCGCCGGCCGGCGAGGCGGCCCTGCTGTCGGTGGATGAGGCGAAGACCCTGTTCCACGAATTCGGCCATGCGCTGCACGGCATGCTGACCGAGGTCACCTGGCCCTCGGTTTCCGGCACGTCGGTGAGCCGCGATTTCGTCGAACTGCCCTCGCAGCTCTACGAGCACTGGCTGACGGTGCCGGCGGTGCTGGAAAAGCACGCGCTGCATGTGAAGACCGGCAATCCGATGCCGAAGGACCTGCTCGACAAGATGCTGGCCGCCCGCACGTTCGGCGCCGGCTTTGCCACGGTCGAGTTCACTGCCTCGGCGCTCATCGACATGGCCTATCACGCACGCCCGGACGCGCCATCCGAGCCGCTTCGTTTCGAGACCGAAACGCTCGACAGGCTGGACATGCCCGACACCATCGCGATGCGCCACCGCACCCCGCATTTCGGCCATGTCTTCGCCGGCGACGGCTATTCGGCCGGCTACTACTCCTACATGTGGTCGGAGGTGCTCGACGCCGACGCCTTCGCCGCCTTCGAGGAGACAGGCGATCCCTTCAACCCGGCGCTGGCCGAGCGGCTGAAGCAAAACATCTACGCCGCCGGCGGCTCCAAGGATCCGGAAGAGCTCTACACCGCGTTTCGCGGGAAAATGCCGTCGCCGGAGGCGATGATGGTGAAGCGGGGATTGGTGTAGCGCAGATAATCTCCCCCCTCGAGGGGGAGATGGCCGCAAAGCGGCCAGAGGGGGTCGGTTCGACTGGACGCGACCTCCTGCGGCAGATGGAGGCTAGCGCTTCACGCGCGAGGACCCCCTCTGTCGCCTTTGGCGACATCTCCCCCTCAAGGGGGGAGATTAGAGCCACGGGTCCGCCACCCTCGGCCACACCGGCCGCGTCAGCTTCCTGTAATCCGTCACCGCCGGATTGCTCGGATAGGAACTCGGCGCCGAGACATAGATGATCTCGGCGGCGATCGGCGCGAAGCCGGCGTAGAAATGGTTAGTCGACTTGATCAGCAGGATGTCCTTCGACAGCGGATCGATGCCGATGTTGGAGAAAATGTCCGGTTCGAAGGTCTGCGTGCGGTTGGTGTTGAGGATGACATCGACTTCGGTGCCTTCGATGCGGACCACCGCGACCGACCCAAGCGTCACCCGGCTTGGCCCGAAACTCTGCCAGCCTTCGCCGACCGCCTTGAGCACCTTGACGCGCGCATCGATCGGCTCGCCTGCCAGTGGCCCGGCCTTGCCGCCGAAGCGCAGATCGATGACGGCGCCCTCGCCTGCCGCATGACAGAACGTCACCGCGATTGGATCCCAGATAGTCGCCATGCCGACATTGCTGATGCCGCGCACGAGCAGCTCGCGCAGCACGACGGTGCCGTCGCCGGCAACGCCGCCGCCAGGATTGTCCCAGATGTCGGCGATGACCACCGGTTTGTTTGGATTTTCCTTGCGCACGGCAAGCGCGCGCTCGATGCCGTCGGCCGTGTTCAGCATCGTCATCGCCGTCTTTTCGCGCATGGCGTAAAGCTCGCGCCCCAAGCTTTCCGCCAGCGCATCGCCCTTTTCCTCGTCGTTGTCGGTGACGACCAGGATGCGCGTGCCCATCTCGGGCACGTCGGCGGCCATGAAGCCATGGATAACCGAGACCGACAGCACGCCGTCCTTGTCGTGCAGTGCCTTGATGCGGTCGACGAAGGAGCGCATCGGCTCGCGGCTCGTCGGCAGCACCTGGATCATGCGGCAGTCGAAGGTCGAGATAACCGGCTTGATCTCGCCGCGCGCCGCGGCAAGACCGAGCTCGACGACATGCTCGCCGCGCTCGTAGAAGTCGGTGTGCGGGAATTCGAGGAAATAGGCCATGATGTCGGACGCCGCCACGCGCTTCGGTGTCAGATGGCTGTGCGGGTCGAATTCGCAGGCGATCACCACCTTCGGCCCGACGATGGCGCGCACGCGTTCGAGCAGGTCGCCCTCGCAATCGTCATAGCCTTGCGCCACCATCGCGCCATGCAGCCCGAGGATGACGGCATCGACCGGCAGCGCCGCCTTGAGCTGGTCGAGGATCTCGTCACGCAGCGCCTCAAAAGTCTGCCGCTGGACCAGACCGCCGGGCTCGGCCCAGGTGGCGGTGCCTTCGATCACGGACAGCCCTTCCTCAGCGGCGCGCCGACGCAGCGCCACGATCGGCGAGGAGCACAGCGTCGGCGTTTCAGGATGCTTGCCCGGTCCGGCATAGAAGGCCATCTCGAACGAAGCCCGGTCGGTCGGCACCGGCGAGAAGGTGTTGGTTTCCGTCGCCAGCGAAGCGGTGAAGATACGCATGAAAGCTCCGTGATGAACTTTTGTTTTTCGCAATTCCGGACGGAAAACCGCTGCACACTTTTCCTGGAATTGCTGGATTGCTATTTGACAGCCCCGAGCGCCAGGCCGCGGACCAGGTAGCGCTGCAGCCAGATGAACAGGATCGCCACCGGCAAGGTGGCGAGTAGCGTGGCGGCCATGACATGGTGCCATTCGATCGTGTAGCGGCCGGCGACCAGCGAAAAGACCTGGATCGGCAGCGTGTAGCTTTCCTGGCTGCGCAGCATGGTGAGCGCGACGACGAATTCGTTCCAGGCGTTGATGAAGGTGAAGATCGCCGTCACCGCGATCGCCGGCAGGCAAAGCGGCAGGAACACTTTTCGCAAGGTCAGCCAGCGGCCGGCGCCTTCCATCCAGGCGGCCTCCTCGAGGTCGCGCGGGATGGTGTCGAAATAGCTCTGCAGCATCCACACGGTGAAGGCGACGTTGAAGGCCATGTAGATGAAGCCCAGCGCCGTCGTCGATTCGACCAGCCCCCAGGCCGCCATCAATCTGAACAGCCCGAGCACCAGTACGATCGGCGAGATCATCTGCGAGATCAAAAGGAACTGGCGGAAGGCGCCGTAGCCGGCAAAGCGGAAGCGCGACATGGCGTAGGCCGCGGGCACCGAGATCAGGATGGCGCCGACGGTGGCGATCACCGACACATAGAGTGAGTTGACGAGCGCCTGGCCGAAGCCGGTCGCCACCCACATGTCGGCGAAATTCGAGCAGTGGAATTCGCCCGGCCACCAGGTCGGCGACAGCACTTCGGCCCGCGGCTTGACCGCGGTAAGCAGCATCACCGCGAACGGGAAGATCGTCACCACGATCAGCGGCGACAACAGCAGCCAGGCGATGATCGTGCGCTTCAGCTTGCCGTTGCTCATGCGCGCTGCTCCCGCATCGCGAGCCGCACATAAATCATGGTGAAGACGAGCAGGATGGCGAACATCACCAGCGACACCGCGGAAGCCTCGCCGAGTTTGCCGATCCGGAAAGCGAGCTTGTAGAGGTGCGTGACCAGGATGTCGGTGGAGTTCGCCGGCCCGCCCTGCGTCATCACCCAGATGATCGGGAAGGAGTTGAAGACGTAGATGGTGTTGAGCACGATGGCGATGTTGATGAACGGTTTTAAGAGCGGAAAGGTGATCTCGCGGAACAGCTGCAGCGGCGTGGCGCCCTCGAGCGCCGCCGCCTCGTAGAGGTCGTCCGGGATCGACGACAGGCCGCCGAGGAAGATGGTCGTGGTGAACGGCACCGTCACCAATATGCCGATCAGCACCTGCATCGGGAAAGCGGTCTCGGCGCTTGCCAGCCACTGGATGTTCTGGCTGATCAGGCCGAACCCCATCAGCGCCGAATTCAGCATGCCGCTTTCGCCGTTGAGCGCCCAGCGCCAGACCACCGCCGTCATCGTCAGCGACACCGCCCAGGGCAGCATGATGATGACCCGGGCGAGGCCGCGGCCGTAGAAATCGGTGTTGAGGATCATCGCCACCGGGATCGACAGCAACAGCGCGCCGCCGACCACCAGCACCGTCCACAGCCCGGTGCGCCAGAGCGCGGCCATGAAATCGGGATCGGCAAACAGCGCCGAGAAATTGGTCAGGCCGCTGAAGTCGCGCAACTGGCCGAAGCGGCTGACGTCATGCGTCGATATCTGGATCAGGTCCCAGACCGGCCAGAAGATGACGACGGCCGCCAGAAACAGGCTGGGCAAGGTCAGTAGATAGGCCAGGAAACGATTTTGCATCGGCTGGTTTGTACCGCTTTGCGGGTGGTGATTGGATTTCTGGCCTTAACAGATCGACATAGTCCCGCCTCGCTCCTCTCGCGGCGCCGTTTCAAGGATTCCTTGCAAGCGTCGACGCTGCTCTCACCTACCTGCCGGTCCTCCGCAGCGGCTGCGGAAGATCGCCCTTCCTCTCCCCCGTCGATCGGGGGAGAGGTGTCGAGCGAAGCTCGACGGAGTGGGGGTCGACCCTTGGCCACAAGGCGAGGCGAGCTTGTCCGTTCGCGACAGTCGCGAGGTGGTTCCCCCACTCCGTCTCGGCTTCGCCGAGCCACCTCTCCCCCTCCGGAGGGAGAGGAAGGAAGGTGTGGCGCGCCCCGACGGGGTGGGGCGCGCCACGGGCGTCGGGAGTGAACGCCCTATTTCTTCAGCACGCCATTGGCCTTCTCCGCCGCCTCCTTCAAGGCAGCCTCCGGCTCGGCGCTGCCGAGATAGATCTTCTGCATGGCATCGGAGGTGATCTGGGCGATCTCCTCCCAGCCGGGAATGACCGGCGCGAAGCGGGCGTCGGGCAACAGCGCGGTGAAGGCGGCAAGGTCGGCATTGTTGACGTAGTAGTCCATCTTCGCCTCCTCCTTGTTCACCGGCAGGAAGCCTTCGCCTTGCGTGAACTTGGCGCGCTGCTCCTTGGTGAACAGGAAGTCGAGCAGCTTCCAGGCCTCGTCCTTGTTCTTCGAGTTCTTGAACATGATGATGCTATCGGTGACGCCATAGGTGCCGCGCGCGCCGGTCGGTCCGGCCGGGATGGCGGCGACGCCGTATTTCAGGTTCGGCGCTTCTTCCTTGATCTGGTTGGACAGGAAGGGCGCGGTGATCATCATGCCGACCTTGCCCTGCTTGAACAGATTCTGCACGTCCTCGCGGTTGTTGGAGGTGACGCCGGGCTCGGTCAGGCCCTCGTCGATCATCGACTTGTAGAGCTTGGCGGCATCGAGCGCGCCTTGCGTGCCGAGGCCCGACGTGCCGTCCTTGTTGAGGATTTCGGTGCCCTGCGACCACATCGCGTAATAATAGTAGACGTCGGTCTCGATCTCCTTGCCCTGCAGGCCGAAGCCGAAAGTGCCGGAGCCCAGCGCCTTGATCTTGCGGGCATCTTCCTGCAGCTCGGTCCAGGTGGCCGGCGGCTTGGCGATGCCGGCCTTCTCGAACAGTTCCTTGTTGTAGTACATGGCGCGCGCCGAGGCGGCGATCGGCAGGCCGTAGGTCTTGCCCTCCATGATCGACGGCGACAGGAACGTGTCGATGAAGCGGTCCTTGAACTCGGGCGTGATGTAGCCGTCGAGCGGCTCGGCGACATCCTGCTGCACGAAGTCGATCAGCCAGCGCGTGCCGATGATCGACAGGTCGGCATTGGTGCCGGCGGTGATGTCGGTGGTCAGCTTCTGCAAGAGCACCTCCCACGGCACCACTTCGAACTTGACGGTGATGCCCGGGTTGGCCGCTTCGAATTCCTTCTTGACGTCCTGGAAATAGGGGCCGGTCTTGGCGCTGTATTCGGCAACGGTGACGCGCACCTCGCCAGCGTCGGCCGGCGCCGCAAAGGCCAGCATGCTCATTCCGGCCATCAGGCCGACAGTCCATTTCGCAAGGCTCATCTGATCTCTCTCCCATTTGATGCGCATCTGCGCCTGCACTCCAAGGGGCACAGGATTTATGTGACTTTCCTACATTATCCATCATTTTGCCTTCTGCAAGCAATTTTTCATGTTGCTTAATTACATATCGTTCAGTAGCCTTCTGCCGTATGTCTGACATGGTGGAGGAGCGAGCGCGGTGGTTTCAAAGGCCGAATTCGAGGGCAGGACGGCCGTGGTCACGGGGGCCGGCGGCGGCCTGGGGTCGGCGATCGTGGCGCTGCTTGCCGAACGCGGCGCCCGCGTCGTCGGCTGCGACCAGTCGAACGAGGCGCTGGCCAGCCCGCATCTTGCCTCGCGCCATGCCTTCGACCTGCTCGACCGCGCGTCGGTCGAAACAGCCATCGCCGAAATCCTCGATCGCGACGGCGTTCCCGACATCCTCATCAACAATGCCGGCTGGACGCGCGCCGAAACGCTTGGCGCGCTGACGGCGGACAGGATCGAGTGTGAGCTCGACCTCAACCTGACCGGCGTGATGACTTTCGCCGACCCGCTCATCAAGGCTATGGCCAAGCGCGGCGCGGGCAGCGTCGTCTTCATCTCCTCGGTCAACGCCATCGCGCATTTCGGCAACCCGGCCTACGCCGCCGCCAAGGCCGGCATCAACGCCTACGCCAAGTCGGTCGCCGTCGAGCTCGGCCGCAGCGGCGTGCGCGCCAATGTCGTCTGCCCAGGATCGATCCGCACCGCCGCCTGGGATCATCGCCTGGCCAAAGACCCCGAAATCCTCGCCAAACTGAAGCGGCTCTACCCGCTCGGCCGCATCGTCAACGCATTGGAAGTGGCGGAGGCGGTGGCCTTCCTTGCCTCCGACCGAGCATCGGGCGTAACAGGCGTGGTGATGCCGGTGGATGCGGGGCTGACCGCCGGCTGCCTGCCGTTCATTGACGACATTTTGGGAGCGTGACCATGACCGACGTCCAGTTCCGCAACCTGTCGAAATCGTTCGGCCACCACCAGATCCTCGAGAACATCGACCTCGAGATCGAAAGCGGCGAGTTCGTCGTGCTGGTCGGGCCTTCCGGCTGCGGCAAGTCGACCCTGCTGCGCATGCTGGCCGGGCTGGAGACGATCAGCTCGGGCGATCTCATGATCGGCGGCCTAAGAGCCAACGACCTGCCGCCGCAGAAGCGCAACATCGCCATGGTGTTCCAATCCTACGCGCTGTTTCCGCACCTGAAGGCCGCCGACAATATCGGCTTCGGCCCGAAGATCCGTGGCGAGACGCGCGCTGCCGTCGACGACAAGGTGAAGAAGGCCTCGGGCGTGCTCAACCTGTTCTCCTATCTCGACCGCTACCCGAGGCAATTGTCGGGCGGCCAGCGCCAGCGCGTCGCCATGGGCCGCGCCATCGTGCGCGAACCTTCGGTGTTCCTGTTCGACGAGCCTCTGTCCAACCTCGACGCGCAATTGCGCGTGCAGATGCGCACCGAGATCAAGGCGCTGCACCAGCGGCTGAAATCGACCATCGTCTATGTCACCCACGACCAGATCGAGGCCATGACCATGGCCGACCGCATCGTGGTGATGGATCACGGCCGCATCCAGCAGGTCGGGCCGCCGCTGGAGCTCTATGACAGGCCGGCCAACAAATTCGTCGCCGGCTTCATCGGCTCGCCATCGATGAGCTTCGTGTCCGGAGCATTGAAATCGACCGCGACCGATGCCTGGTTCGAGACGAGCGGCGGCGGCCGCCTGGCGCTTGCCGGCAAGGCGGCGCCCGCCGGCGATGCGGTCGAGGCCGGCATCCGCCCCGAGCATTTCGTCATCGGCGGCGCCGGCGAAGCGATCGCCATCGATGTCGACGTCGTCGAGCCGACCGGCTCGGAAACCCATGTCTACGGCTCCGTCGGCG
>NZ_RZOF01000231.1:0-10467 GCF_003998955.1 Mesorhizobium sp. M4B.F.Ca.ET.017.02.2.1
TTCCAGCACCTCGATGTCGGCGGCGCTGTAGCCCTCGCTGCCGTCGCGCGAGGCGGCCGGGCGCCTGGCCGCCGCCTGCACCAGCGGGTCTGCCGGGCGCGTGCTGGCGCGAACCGGCTGCGGTTGCTTTTCCAGGTTGCCGAAAAGGTCGTTGCTGTCGTCCATGCTCGCCTAGAGTCCGGTACTGCGAATCACTCCTCGATACTGCCACGCTTTTGACGGGCGAACGAGGTTCCTGTTCCGTTCGGGGGTTTGGAGCCCTCTTATCCTAAAACCTTTCGATAACCAAGCCGGCGGAAATAGGTCGAATCCAACGGGTTCGGATACGTGTTTCTTTAACAATAACCCATAGCGTAAGCCCTAACGAACAAAAGACCACGGGCGTCAGGGGTTTCGCGTGAGGGGCAAGGCCATAACCATGATCGGCATCGCCGCCGTTTTCGGCGCGATCTCGATCTTTGCCGCCGATTTCTGGGTCAAGAGCCAGGCGAGAGCCGATTCCGAAGAGAAAACGGCCTCGATCGTGGTGCCCCAGGCGCCCAAGGTCGAGTTCAAGACCATCGTGGTGGCGAACGCGCCGCTGCGCTACGGCATGCAGCTCGACAAGGCTCAGCTCAACGAAATCCCGTGGCCGCAGGATTCTCTGCCGCAGGGCGCGTTCACCTCCGTCGACGAACTGCTCAAGGAAGGCAGCCGCGTGGTGCTGTCGCCGATCGAGGTCAATGAGCCGGTGCTGCTCACCAAACTGTCGGGGCCGAACGGCCGCGCGACGCTCTCCAACATGCTGTCGCCGGGGATGCGGGCGGTGACCATCCGCACCGATGAGATCGCCGGCGTCGGCGGCTTCGTGACGCCGGGCGACCGCGTCGATGTCGTGCTGACCCGCGACGCCGGCGATATCCAGGAAGTGGCCAAGAACGCGCAGGGCGCATCCGGCTCGACGATCACGTCCGAGATCGTGGTCGCCGATGCCAAGGTTCTGTCGGTCGGCCAGGGCGCTGACGAGCGCCAGACCGAGCCGCAGGTTGCCAATTCCGTGACCCTCGAGGTGACGACCGACGGCGCGAAGCAGGTGGCGCTGGCCCGCACCGTCGGCACGCTGTCGCTGTCGCTCCGCTCGGCCAGCGACAGCAGCGCCGGCACGGACGGCCTCACCACGATCTCGTCCTTCGGCGGTTCGGTGGCGGCAACCGCGGGGGCGGCGGCCGGCTCGCTGTTCAACGCGGTGGCGACGGAGCCTGAGAAGCCGAAGTTCAAGACGATCATCGTGACGCGCGGCACGCAGGCCGAAGAGTACAAGGTGCCTTCGCCGGACCAGCAGCAGCAGCAATAGCCGGTGGGGACCGGCGGGGACAGGGATAATGTTTGGGCTGAACACACATAGCTTGACGCAGGGGCTGCGCCTCGCAGGCGCGCTCGTCGTGGCGGTTGCGCTGGCCGGGGCTGGAGTGCTTGCGTTCGGCGGGCCGGCGCGAGCCGGCAATGACGTCGTCTATGTCTCGGCGACCAAGAACGCTTCGATCAAGGTTGCCAAGGGCAAGCCGCGGACGATCATGACGAGCGCGGCCTTCTACCAGATCGTCATCGGCGATCCGGAGATCGCCAACGTCAACCCATTGACCGACAAGTCCTTCTATGTGCTCGGCAACAACCTCGGCACCACCGGCATCGCGCTGTTCAACGAGAGCAAGCAGCTGGTCGGCACGATCGACATCGAGGTGACGCTCGACACCGAGCAGCTGGCGAACACCATCCGCGCCAGCGTGCCGGACGCCAAGATCAACGTCGGCTCGGCCAACGGCCGCGTGGTGCTGTCGGGCGAGGCGGACGATGCGGTCGCCGCCGAGAAGGCGAACAAGATCGCCAGCCGTTTTTCCGGCAACGAGGAGGTGATCAACTCGGTCAACATCTCGTCCTCGCAGCAGGTCCAGCTCAACGTCCGCTTCGTCGAGATCAACCGCCAGGCCGGAATTGATCTCGGCGCCAAATACAGCGCCAATTTCGCCTACGGCCTCGGCGGCCGCGACGTGACGATCGATCCGGGAACGATCCCGGCGGCGGGAACCGGCGAGATCATCGGCCGGCTGCTGTCCAACGGCGTCTCGATCGACATCGCCATCAAGGCGCTGGAGGAGCGCGGCCTCGCCCGGCGGCTCGCCGAGCCGAACCTGATCGCCCGCTCGGGCCAGACGGCAAGCTTCCTCGCCGGCGGCGAATTTCCGATCCCGGTCTCGGAAGAAAATGGCAAGATCAGCGTCAGCTACAAGAAATACGGCGTCAGCCTCGATTTCACCCCGACCGTGCTGAAGGACGGGTTGGTCAGCCTCGACATCGCGCCGGAGGTGTCGTCGATCGATGCGTCGGCCTCCTACAATATCGGCGAGATCTCGGTGCCGGGCTTCATCGTGCGCCGGGCCAAGACCTCGATCGACCTGAAGAACGGCCAGAGCTTCATGATCGCCGGCCTGCTGCAGTCGCAGAACGACATCACCACGTCGCGCCTTCCAGGTCTCGGCAAGCTGCCGGTGCTGGGTTCGCTGTTCTCGTCCAAGGCGTATCAGCGGCGCGAGACCGACCTGGTGATCATCGTCACGCCCTATCTGGTCAAGCCGGTCGATCCGTCGAAGAAGATGGTCGAGCCGACCGACGGCACGCAGCCGGCCAGCAATTCGGATTATTTCCTCAACAACACCGAGGAAGTGAAGGTTTCCGATCCAAACCGCGCCGTGGCGATGGCCGATGGCCGCGTCACCCAGCCTGCCGCGCCGACGGCCGGGCATTTCCTCGATCTGCCGAAGGATTGAAGCCATGCGTCCGGTTCCGCGACTGATGCTAGCCCTGTTGCTCGCCGGCCTCTGCGGCTGCACCAGCGACGACTATGTGCGCACCGAGGGCGTGTCGCCCGCCGCCGGCAACGCGCAGGCGGCCAATACGGTCATGCAGATGGTCGATCCGTGGAAATACGGCGTCCAGAACACCAGGCTGCTGGTGCCGGCGCAGCGCAGCAGCGCGACCGGCAGCGGCGACGCTGATCAGGCGGCAGGCGAGAAGACGGCGCAGACGAGTACGACAACCAACTGATTTCTTTGACCTGACGGGCTGACGACATGGCAAGCGGCATCAAGAGCAAGAAGATCCTGCTCGTATCCACCGACAGGACGTTCCTGCAGGACACCCGCACGGCGTTCGCCGCCTCGGACGTCATCGAGCTTCTGACGGTCGAGAAGAACGTCACCGAGCTGCGCGGCGAGGTCCAGGAGGCGGATTTCGGCGCGCTGATCGTGGACATGGACGCGGCCAAGCTGGAGGAGATCGAGTCGCTGCAGCGCGTCATGCGCCGGCTGGAGGGCCGCGTGCCGGTCGTCGTGGTCACGCAGGAATTCAACGCCGCGGCGGTGCGCATCCTGGTCCAACTCCAGGTCGCCGACTTCCTGGTCAAGCCGATCACCACCGCCGACCTGGTGCGTTCCGTGGTGCGGGCGCTGCAAGGGCCGGGGCGCGAGGAAAACACCGAGTCGCAGATCTACACCTTCATGCCCGCCGCCGGCGGCGTCGGCACCACGACGCTGGCGCTGCAGACCGCCTTCCAGCTGCATCATTCGGTGACGCGCGGCGCCTCGACCTGCGTCGTCGACCTCAACTTCCAGCAGGGCGCCTGCGCCGAATATCTCGACCTCGAGCCGCGCTTCGACATCACCGAAATCGAGAACCAGCCTGAGCGGCTCGACCGGCAGCTGCTGGATGTGATGCTGTCCAAGCATGCGAGCGGGCTGTGCGTGCTGGCCGCACCGACGCGCCCGTCGGAAATGCGCTCCTTCAAGACCGACGTGGTGGTGCGCATGCTCGATCTCGTCTCGGCCTATTTCGACAATGTCGTCATCGACATGCCGCGCACCTGGTTCCCCTGGACCGAGACGGTGCTGCTCGGCTCCAACAAGCTCTACATCGTGGCCGAGATGACGGTGCCGTGCCTGCGCCACACGCAGCGCCTGATCCAGGCGATCTACGAGACCGCCGGCAGGGAAGTGAAGCCGAACGTCATCGTCAACCGCTTCGAGCAGAAGATGTTCGACAACGGCATCAAGCAGGCCGACGTCCAGGACATCCTCGGCGAGCATTTCGTCGGCGGCATCTCGAACAACTACCGGCTGGTGCGCGAAGCCGTCGACCGTGGCGTGCCGCTGCACGACATCGATCCGAACGCCAATGTCGTCAACGATCTCAAGAAGATCATCCTGCCCGAGGAAGCGGTGACGACGACGGTCAAGTCGAAGTCGCTGTTCGGCATCGGCAAGGGTCTCTTGAAGAGGAAGGCCGGATGACCAGCCGCTTTTCAACCCTGCAGAACCGCGACCTGCGCCCCCAGCGCCCGGCCGAGGCCGCTCCGGTCGCGCACCATGCCGTCGTCATCCCGACGACCCGCAAGCCCGTGGCGCCCAAGGCCGAAGCAGCGCCCGGCAAGAACACCAACAAGGTGCTCGACGCGCGTGTGCGCATCCACCGCATGCTGCTGGAGGAGATCAACCTCGTCGCGCTGGAGCGCCTGCCGAAGGACGAGATGCGCCGGCAGGTGCATGAATTCGTCTCGGAAAAGACCCGCCAGGAGCGGATGGCGATCAACACCGCCGAGCTCGACGCGCTGGTCGACGACATCGTCGACGAGATGGTCGGCCTCGGCCCGCTGGAGCCGCTGCTCAAGGACCCGGAGATCAACGACATCCTGATCAACGGCCACCAGAACTGCTTCGTCGAAAGGCGTGGCAAGCTGCAGCAGGTGCACATCCCGTTCAAGGATGAGGCGCATCTGCTTCGAATCATCAACAAGATCGTCGCCGCTGTCGGCCGCCGCGTCGATGAATCGGCGCCGATGGTGGACGCGCGCATGCTCGACGGCTCGCGCTTCAACGCAGCCATCCGGCCGGTCGGCGTCGACGGGCCGCTGGTGTCGATCCGCAAATTCTCCAAGAACAAGCTCGGCCTGCACAAGCTGGTCGAGTTCGGCGCCATCACCCAGAACATGGCCGAGGTGCTGGCGGCGGCCGTGCATGCCCGCAAGACCACGATCATCTCGGGCGGCACAGGCACCGGCAAGACGACGATGCTGAACGCGCTGTCGGCCTTCATCCCCGAGGACGAGCGGCTGATCACCATCGAGGACGCGGCCGAACTGCAGCTGCAGCAGCCGCATGTCGCGCGCATGGAGACGCGCCCGGCCAATATCGAAGGCCACGGTGAATTGAAACAGCGCGACCTGGTCAAGAACGCGCTGCGCATGCGTCCCGACCGCGTCATCCTCGGCGAGTGCCGCGGCGAGGAAGCGTTCGACATGTTGCAAGCGATGAACACCGGCCATGAAGGCTCAATGGCGACCATCCACGCCAACACGCCGCGCGACGCCATTTCGCGCCTCGAGCAGATGCTCGGCATGACCGGCATGCCGATGACCGTGCAGTCGATCCGCAGCCAGATCGCCAGCGCCATCGACATCATCGTGCAGTTGACCCGCCTGTCGGACGGCAAGCGCAAGGTGACCAGCGTCGCCGAGGTGACCGGCATGGAAGGCGACGTCATCCAGATGCAGGAGATCTTCCGCTTCGTGCGCACCGGCATGGAGGCCGACGGCAAGATTCTGGGGCATTACGAGGCGACCGGCATCCGCCCGCGTTTCCTCGAGGACCTGCGCGCCATGGGCATCGAATTCCCGGGCAAGTATTTCGAACCCGGCCGTCCGCAGGAGTGAACGGTGTTCGAGGGTTTTAGCGCGATCTACGTCGTCTACGCCGCCGCCGCGCTCACCGGCATCATGATCGCCGAGGCGTGCTACCTGCTTTATGCCGGCCGCAGCGACAAGCGCACGGCCATCAACCGGCGCATGAAGCTGCAGGAGAACAAGATCAGCCAGGAGCAGGTGCTGATCCAGCTGCGCAAGGAACGCGGCCTGGAGGCCGGCGCCTCGGCGTTCTCGCTCGATCGGTTCCGCGCGTTGCGCACCCAGTCCGGCATGACGATGCCCTTGTCCAAGTTCCTGACCATCACCTCCGGCGTGGCGCTGGTGCTGGGCTGCGTGGCCGTCTGGTACGGACTGCCGCTGCTGATGGGCCTTCTCCTGTTTGTCGTGCTGCTGCCGGTGCTGCCGGTCATGGCGATGCGTTTCCAGCGCGGCCGCCGGCTGAAGCGGTTCGGCATGCAGTTGCCGGAGGCGCTGGAACTGATCACGCGCGGCCTCAAGGCCGGCCATCCGGTGCCGGTGGCCATCGCCATGGTGGCGCGCGAGATGCCGGACCCGATCGGTACCGAGTTCGGCGTCATCGCCGACGAGGTGACCTACGGCTCGGACCTGGTGTCGGCGCTGAACTCGCTGTTCGACCGCGTCGGCCACGAAGACCTGCCGCTGTTCGTCACCGCGGTCTCGATCCAGACCAGCTCGGGCGGCAATCTGCGCGAGATCCTCGACGGGCTGTCGTCGACGATCCGCGAGCGCGGCAAGCTGCGCCGCAAGGTGCGCGCGATTTCGACCGAGGGCCGCATGTCGGCCTACATCCTGACGGCGGTGCCGGCGCTGCTGTTCGCCGCCATCATGGTGCTGATGCCGCGGTTCTATCGCGAGGTGTGGGGCGAAGCGAAGACCTGGTACCTGCTGGGCGGCTCGATAACCTGGCTGATGCTGGGCAACGCCATCATGTTCAAGATGTCGAACTTCCGGTTCTGACATGCAGCGCGTGATCGAATTCCTCGCCTCGCTCGCGCCGACCTCGCTGATGCCGGTGGCAGTGCTGCTGCTCCTGCTCGGCGGCAGCGCGGTGGCCTGGCCGCTGGTCGTTGCCAAGGGCGACCGCAACGAGGTCAAGCGCCGGCTGAAGGTCGAGGAGGCGAGCAAACCCGTCGAACAGGCCGAACCGGCGCCGCGCAAGAATTCCAACGCGGTGCGCGAGAAGGCGGTAAAGCGGGCGCAGGAATTCTACGCCAAGAGCGACCCGGAAAATGTCGCGCGGCTGCGCATGAAGCTCATCCAGGCCGGCTACATGGAACCGCGCGCGATCGGCACCTTCTTCCTGATCCGCTTCGCGGCCTTCATCGGTCTGGCTCTCGGCGCCTTCCTGGTCAACCACTGGATGGCCAGCGCCGATTCGACCATGACCAGCCGCTGGAGCTTCGTCATCCTTTCGGGCGCCGCCGGCTACTTCCTGCCCGGCCTGGTGCTGAGCCAGAAGGTGCGGGAGAAGATGCGCGAATACCGCAATGGCTTTCCCGACTTCATGGACCTGATGATCGTCTGCTCCGATGCCGGCATGAGCATGGAGGCCGGCATCGAGCGCGTCTCCAAGGAGCTCGCCAAGACCTATCCGGCGCTGAGCCAGAACCTGCAGCTGGTTTCGCTGGAACTGAGGGCTGGCCGCAGCCTCGACGACGCGCTGAAGGCGCTCGCCGATCGCTTGAGCCTCGATGAGGTGCGCTCCTTCGCAACGCTGCTGCAGCAGTCGAAGGAGTTGGGCACCAGCCTGTCGGGCGCGCTGCGCGTCTTCTCCGACGAAATGCGCCACAAGCGCATGTCGCTCGCGGAGGAAAAGGCGCATGCCTTGCCAGCCAAGATGTCGGTGCCGGTGACGGTGTGCATCCTGCCCGTGGTGCTGATGATCGCCATCATTCCCATCATCGTCAAAATGACGGCGCACTAAGGTTTACGCTCCGCGCCGGTTCTCGGAAACCGCCTGGTTTGGTCGCTCCGCGTCCGTCTTCGACTCCGGCTCGGCCTGACCTGAATCCGACAGACCTTGGGTCGAATTGCACCTTTGTTCGAAACCAATTCTTAGGCGCGTTTCGGCACCGAAGGTTAATCGCCCTCTTGTAGAGTGCTTCCTGAAGAACGACCCGGCAAATCGGGCGATGGGGCAGGGGCATGCGTCACAGACTTCCCACGGCAGCGGCCGCACTGGCAGCCGTCTTGATGATCACCGGTTGCACGACCAACAACGCCGTCGACACGACCAAGACGACCGCGATCCAGCCGACGTCCAAGGACGTCAGCGCGTCGGACCTGGCGGAAGGCAAGGCGCAGTTCCGCGAAGCGAATTACGGCCTTGCCGAAAAGCATTTCCGCAAGGCGGTCGAGCTCAAGGCCGACAATGCCGAGGCGTGGATGGGGCTCGCCGCTTCCTATGACGAGCTCGGCCGTTTCGACTTCGCCGACCGCGCCTACGACCAGCTCCTGAAGGTCGCCGGGCGCAAACCGCAGATCGTCAACAATATGGGCTATTCGCAGCTGCTGCGCGGCAACAAGAAGAAGGCCAGGGTCCTGCTGCTCGAGGCCAAGGCCCACATGGCCGACCAGACCGTCGTCGACGCCAATCTGGCACTGCTGAACAAGAGCTAGAGGCCTTACCAGGCTGGACTGGGTCGTCCCGCTCGAATTCACCGGCTATTCGCCGGTTGGTTTCGCGCTGGCGGACGGCCCGCCTCGTCCGCTGGCTTGCCCGCAGCACAACATCGGCGTGCGTCCTCCTTGGGAGGGATCGACACGGGGTCGCAACAGAACTGTTCCAATCTAAACCATAACGTTCCTAGTCTTCGTATCTGCCCTGCCAAGTAGTGGACGCTTTGTAAACCTTGTCTGAAAGTAGGGCTGAAAGGTTAGCGGAAAACGGTGTCGGCGGGCCGCCGTTAACCTAGAATGGGGGTGCAACCGACGACTCCCAAGAGGCTGCGCTCAAGAATGTTGGATTTTAGTTCGCTCCTGCTCGCGGCGGCGCTGTCGGGCACGTGCCTAAGCATAACCATGCTGGCGATCTGGTTCACCGCTCCGCGGGCGCGCTTCGTGCTGACGGTGGCGTGCGGCATCCTCGTGCTCGTCGCGCATGTCGTGCTGTTCTGGCAGTACACCAAGGAGCCCAACCCCTGGCTCTGCCAGGCGGTGCTGGCGCTGCTCAGCCTCGGCTTCCTCATCATCTGCCTGTCAGCCATGCAATATCTGGGTGTCGGCAACCAGGGCAGCGTCGTTGTGCCGACGGTGACGGCCATGGCCGTCTGTGCGCTCGTGACCTATCTCGGCTTTGACGGTGTCGGCTTCATCATCACCTATACGACCGTCACGGCGCTGCTCGCCGTGATCGGGGTGATGTTCTGGACCAAGGGCGGTCACGATCGTCGGATCCTGCTGGTCGTCTCGTTTCTCAGCGGTACCTGTGCGGTGTCCTTCGCGCTATGCGGCGCGATGCTGGCGATCCATGGACAATGGGTGCTCGGCGTGGCGCCCGATAACTGGGCGGAGCGGCTGAATACCGTCGTGGCGGTCGCCTGCATGACCGGTCTCGGCGCGCTGACGCTTTCGCTGCATCACCTGCAGGCGCAGATCGAATTGAAGGCCGAGACGCTGACCGATCCGCTGACAGGGCTGATGAACCGGCGGGCGCTGAACTCGCTCTACGGCGAGCGTGCCTTCGGTCCGTTCATGGCGGTCGTCATGTTCGACCTCGACCATTTCAAGAGGACGAACGACCTGTTCGGCCATCCGGTTGGCGACAAGGTCTTGTGCCGCTTCGCCGCGATCATCAGGAAGTACGGCAGGAACGGCGTCGATGCCTTCCGCCTGGGCGGCGAGGAGTTCGCGCTGGTCATCTCGCGCATGACGGAAGAGAAAGCTTACGATCTTGCCAGCAAGATCGGCGTCGCCTTCGGCGCCGAGGTCGTGCCGACGCCGCGCGGTCCGTTGCGAAGCTCAGTCAGTGGCGGCATCGGCTTTGGCGCGGCCGGCGGCAGCAGCCTGGACGAGGTGCTGGCCGAGGCAGACAAGGCGCTCTATGCCGCCAAGCACGCCGGACGGAACCGTGTGCTCGTCCTGGACAAGGAGAGCAAGGCCGGCGGGCCGGCCCTGCGTTCCGCCTGATTGCCGGCCAGGCTACTCGGCGGCGCCCAGATATTCCGACAGCGGCGGGCAGGAGCAGACGAGGTTGCGGTCGCCGGCGACATTGTCGATGCGCGACACCGGCGGCCAGTATTTGGCCGAGGTGTCGGCGTCGCCGGCGGGATAGGCCGCCTCCAGCCGCGAATAGGGATGCGACCACTCGCCGGCCAGCGCCTCCGCCGCGGTGTGCGGCGCGTTGACCAGCGGGTTGTCGTTGAGCGGCCACTCGCCCTTCGCCACCTTGGCCGCCTCGCCGGCGATGGCAATCATCGCCTCGCAGAAGCGGTCGAGCTCGCGCTTGGGCTCGGACTCGGTCGGCTCCACCATCAGCGTGCCGGCGACCGGGAACGACATGGTCGGCGCGTGGAAGCCGTAGTCGATCAGGCGCTTGGCGATGTCATCGACGCTGATGCCGGCGCTCTCCTTGAGCACGCGGGTGTCGAGGATGCACTCGTGCGCGATGCGATCGTGCCTGCCCTTGTAGAGGAGCGGGAAGTGCGGCGCGAGCCTTGTCGCCACATAGTTGGCCGAGATGATGGCGGTCTCGGTAGCCTGCTTCAGGCCGGAAG